>JAAWLY010000063.1 GCA_022798155.1 Lawsonibacter sp.
GAATATGTCTGACAAGTTATTGGCAGCTACCATGTGCGACGCTGTGTCCTCCTCGCTTTCTGAAAGGGTCTGGAACTATATGCAGTTCAAGTGTGAAAACGGGACCTTAAAGGGATTGGAGAAAACCGCATTTCAGCTGCACTGCTCTGAAAGACAGCTGCAACGTATTATGAACGGCTTTCAATCCAAGGGTATGGTAAAGAAAATTGGAAAAGGAACATACCAAATAGAAACTGGCGAATCATTGGCAAAACAGATCAATACAAATTGCCATTTATGTCCTTCGCCAATGGGATTTTTTCAATCAATTTTGTGAGGTTAGGCAGTGGACTAAGCTGGTTTTATGATTTACACCCTTGTTGACCCCTTATGTCACGCACGCACCAAAAGTAAATTCCTTGTTCAATTTCCCCAAACGCAACATAAAACCGGCTGCTTGCTTACAATAAGTAAAGCGGCCGGTTTTTTTAGTAATCCTGCTGGCTCTGATCCAGGCCAGCCAAAAAATGAGGGGTGCAACAATATAGTTTTGGGGATAGATTGCGACTTGTTAAAAGCTGTCATAACTTCTAAATTTTTATCACAGTTTCAGACTGTAATTGTACTGTTTATTAGTGTTGGCCTTTTCCTCACGATACACCTATAATAAAAGTGCAAAAGGAAATATCGCGTTTTTGTTATGAAAGGAGTATGTGATATGGGAGAAAAGACAATCCCGGTCTGGCCGGCGAAGGTAACCCTCCTGCCGGTGACGGAGGACAGCCACCCCTTCGGCGGGGCCAAGTGGCAGGTCAAGCCCATCGACCTGGACGCGGTGGGGTACGTGGAAGAGGAGTACCTGATCCAGGGGACAGCGAAGATGTACACCTGGCCCGAGGGACAGCTGCTGCCCGGCGTGGAGCTGGAGGGGCCCTACACCAGCCGCTTCCTCCTCCGCAAGCCCGCTGATCCGGCCAAATCCTCCGGCAACGTTGTCATCGAGATGAACAACTGGGCCCGGGGCTACGACCGCCCCATCACCATCTGGGGCAACTGCTGGGAGCGGGTGGTCAAAAACGGCGACGCCTGGGTGGGGGTCTCCATCCGCTCCGACGTGCTGGCCAACCTGCGGAGGTTTGACCCCAGCCGTTACGGCCAGCTGAGCTTCGAGACCCCGGTGCCCAAGGAGCACCGCCTGGACCGGCCCCAGTCCAACACCTACCACTCCACCTCCACCGACCCCGACAGCGAGAACGGCCTGGCCTTCGACTACTTCAGCCAGGTGGCCCTGGCGGTCCGGGATCGGTCCGAGGGGGCCCCCATGGCGGGCTACGATGTGAAGGGGGTATTCGGCGTTGGCGCTACGGCGGGGGATCTGGCTACCTACGTGGCGGCCATCGACCCGGTGTCCTGCCGCCCGGACGGCGGAAACCTCTTTGACGGCTACCTGATCTTCATGACCGGGGCCCCCGGCAACGTGAACCAGTATGAGGAGAAGCTGCACTGGATGGATGAGCGCTGCAAGTTCTACTGCAAGGTCCCCCTGATGCGGGTGTACACCTGCAGGGACATGCTGGGCACCGGCTTCCACCCCGACTGGGCCTATATGCAGCGGCGGAACGACTCCAACGAGCCGGGGCGCTACTACCGCAGCTACGAGGTGGCGGGCACCGGCCTGATGCTGAAATATACTTACTACAACGAGCCCTGCCACGAGGATGTGGAGAAGATGGGCCTGCAGATCCAGAATGGCCGAACCTGGAAGGCCTGGACGGAGGAGGACCTGAAGACCTTTGAGTTCCCCACCCGCTATGTGCTCAACGCCGCCCTGGTCAACCTGGAGCGGTGGGCCAGAGAGGGGATCGCCCCCCCGGTCACCGAGCCCTACGAGACGGTGGACACCTATCCCGACACCGACCTGGCCCTGGACGAGCTGGGCAACGTGAAGGGCGGCCTCCGCCTGCCCTACCTGGAAGCCCCCGCCTACCACTTCCATATGGACGCCACCGCGACGCCCCTGGAGCGTGAAATTTTGCTTAAACTGTACAAGGACCACCAGGACTATGTGGACAAGGTGGCGGCCAGCTGCGAGCGCTGCGTCAAGGAGCGCATCCTCCTTCCCGACGACGCCGAAGCCATTATTCAGGAGGCAAAAGCCCTTCCCTTTTTTGACTGACCCGCTTGATCCAAGGACTTAAAAATATAAAAAGGAGAAAAAATATGGAACCGAAGAGATCCGCGGCCGCCAACTATATAGACGGCATCAAAGTCCTCATGACCAACAAGAACTATATCCTGATGATGCTCATCTCCATGTGCAACAGCTTTGCCCTGTCTACCTCCAAGACCACCCTGTCCCTCTACGGGAAGGGCTTCGGCATGGACGGGCGCACCCTGGGCATGATGACCGGCACCTACTACCTCATCTGTCTGATCTGCCGGCCCTTTACCGGTTCCCTGGTGGACAAGCTGAATAAGAAGCTGGTGATGACCGGCTGTCTGGTGGTCAAGATCGTCTCCTGGGCCATCTACGCCCTGTGCCAGAACCCCACCATGTTCACCGTGGCAAGATATATCGACGCGGTGGCTTTCTGCCTGATCACCAGCTGCTTCCTGGGCGCCAGCTCCACCCTGATCGACAAGAAGTCCATGGGCACTGGCCTGGCTGTGTACGGCTCCCTGCCCGGCGTATTCACCTTTATGGCCCCCGTGCTGGGCGAGTGGATGCACACCAACCTGGGCGGCCGCACCGTCTACTACTTCGGCATTGTGTGCGAGGTGATCGCCATCGTCCTGATCCAGATGCTGGACTTCTCCAAGACGGAAGGCAAGGCCAGACCCTCCAAGAAGTTCAGCTTCAATGACCTGATCTATCTGCCCGCCGTTCCCGTCTGCCTGTCCTCCTTCTTCCTGAACCTGATCCTCACCGTAAACGACGTCTACCTCCTGCTGTACTGCGCGGAAAAGGGGATCGAGGGGGCTGCCATCTACTTCAGCATCATCTCCGCTACCCGGGTCATCGCGGGACTTGTATTCGGCAGCATGAGCGACCTGGTGGGGACCAAGCCGACCCTCATCATATGCTGCGTCGCCACCGCCATCAGCACCGCTATGATCGGTATGGCCAACAACCTGGGGGTTTTGGCGGTATCCGCCTTCATCGCCGGCGTGGCCAACAACGGCTCCAAGCCCGTCCTGCAAAAGGCGGCCACCGACGTAGCCCCCAGAGAAAAGTTCGGCGTGGCCCTGTCCACCAACTACTTTATTTTCGACTGTGCCAGCACCTTCGCCGGTTACATCGCCGCCTTCTTTGTGGGCGCGCTGGGGTATGTCAACACCTACTACGCCATGGCGGCCTTCCCCATCGTGGGCATGATCTTCGTCATCTTTGCCTTTAGGGCGAAGCCCGAGGAAGCCCCCGCGGCATGATAAAGTCAAATTCGCAGCGCCGAATTCCCGCCCCTCTGGGGGCGGGAACCCCAAAAAGTATTAGAAATTACCGCCCCCTCAGGAAGGAGAAAAAAGAATGCTTCCAGCATGGATGGTAATCCTTGCCACATTTCTGACCGTTCTGTACGGCTACAAGACCCAAAAGCGGATCACCCCCATGGCGCTGACCTTCGCCTTCCTGATCGGGTGCGGGGTGATGGGTCTGCCGCCCAAGCAGCTGCTGTCCTACGCCCCCCTGAACGTGATGTTCGACATCATGGCCATCAGCTTTTTCTTCGGCTTTGCCGCCGAAAACGGCACCCTGGAGGCGGTGACCAAGCGGGTTGTCCACAGGATGCGGCGGGTACGCGCCCTCCTGCTCCCCGCCATGTTCGCCGTGTCCTACATCGTGGCCCTGTCCGGCGCGGGCATCTCCACCCCCGCCTTTATGGCCCCCATCGCCTTTGCTATCTGCTCCGAAATGGCCCTCCGCCCCTCCGCGGTGTACGCCGCCGTGGCCTGCGGGGCGGTGGCCGGCTCCAACTTTATGTACAGCGGCGGCGGGATCGTCACCCTGGGCCTGGTGGCCCAGGCCTACGACATGGACGCGGCCTTCGATGTGACGGTGAAGTCCTTCCTGATCTCCACCGTCATCTGCCTGGCCTTTTTCCTGGCGGTCTATGTCCTGCAAAAGGGCTGGA
Organism: Lawsonibacter sp.; assembly: GCA_022798155.1. Classification (GTDB taxonomy): domain Bacteria; phylum Bacillota; class Clostridia; order Oscillospirales; family Oscillospiraceae; genus Lawsonibacter. The sequence continues at coordinate 4,110 of JAAWLY010000063.1, forward strand.
AATGCAAGGAAGTCCCCCGGGAGGGGGAGGAGCCCCTCACCCCGGTGCAGAAAAAGACCCTGCTCCTCCTGGCCGCCGTGGTGGCCGTGGTGATCCTCCCGCCCTTCGCCGCCCAGCTGACGGGAAATCCGCTGCTGAGCCAGCTGTCCCGCCGCCTGGAGGTAGGCTTTGTCATGATGGCCGGGGGCTGTACCGCGGCGGTGCTGGGGCTGGCCGACGACGGCAAGGTGCTGCGCTTTCATGTGCCCTGGCCCACCATTGTCATGCTGGGCAGTATGTCCATCCTCATCGGCGTGGGCCGGGAGGCGGGGATGGTGGACCTGCTGGCCGGATCGATCTCTGACTTCCTGCCCAGGACCCTGGTTGCCCCCGCCCTGGCTCTGGCGGGCGGGCTGATGAGCGTGTTCTCCAGCGCCATTTCGGTGGTGCTGCCCACCATGTTCCCCATGGTGCCCCAGCTGGCCGGGCTCACCGGCCTGCCGCCCCAGATGCTGTTTATGGCAATTTTTGTCTCGTCCACCCTCACCGGCACCTCTCCCCTGTCCACCATGGGCAGTATGACCCTGGGCGGCTGCGACCGGGACGAGGACCGCTCCAGGCTGTTCTACCAGGTGATCCTCTATCCCTTTCTCCTGCTGGCCATTGTGGTGGCGCTGTTCTGGGGCTGGTCGCTGCTTTTGTAAACGAATAGGAGGGAATTATGGATCAACGATTCAACCAGCGAGAGCTGGAAATGATGGCCCGCCACGAGGCCATGTACAAGGATTTTTTCCTGAACCCTTTCAAGTACTATATGGCGCCTTTTAAAATCTACGGCAATGTCTATTACGTGGGGGACGAAAAGGTATGTATGCACCTGATCGATACCGGCGAGGGCCTGATCCTCATCGATACCGGCTTTCCCCACACCAAACACCAGCTGATTCAAGCCATCTGGGAGGCGGGCTTTGATCCCCGGGACTTGAAATACGTCATCATCACCCACGGTCACTTTGACCATTATGGGGCGGCCTGTCAACTGCGCGGCCTGTATGGCTGCAAGCTGTGCCTCAGTGAGGGGGACGCGCCCATTCTGGAGAAAATGCGGCCCAAGAAGGGCACCCTTCCGGTGGAGGAGTACCCCATCGGCACCTTTGAGCCGGACATTGTGATCCACGAGTGCGAAACCATCAAGCTGGGCAATACAGTGGTGGAGACCATTCCTGTGCCCGGCCACTCCCCCGGCGTGCTGGCATTTTTTATCGAGACGGAGGAGAATGGCGTAAAAAAGCGCTGCGGCCTGATCGGCGGTGTGGGCCTGGCCGGCATGAGCGGAAAATTTATCCGGGAGCGGGGCGAGTCCTTTGACAAGCAGACCAACTTTCTGCGGGCATTGGACCGTATCTATGATGAGAAGGTGGATATTGTCTTGGGCAACCATCCAAACGACAACCGTACCGTAGAGAAACGGAAACAAATGCTGGAATCCCCCGACGGACCCAACCCCTTTGTGGACCCCGGCGAGTGGAAACAGTTGATTGACCGGCTGCGGGGTCAGATGGCGCAGATCATGGCGGATAACGACAAATAGAGCTTTGATTGGAGGAGATTTATGGACGCAATCAAGGTAAATGGAGGACTGATTGAAGGGGGCCAAGAAGCGGGATGCGTCTCCTTCAACTACCGGGTGGGGCTCCTGGGCCACTTCGCCCACCCGGAGCTCTCCGCCGAGAACGAGCACCACGTCTCGGGCAACTACGCCCACTACGACCAGCTGGCCGCCCAGGACTTCGATGCCATGGACGTCCCCTACCTGATGGGCTGCACCAACGACGAGGGGGCGGGCTTCATGCCCATGTTGGGGATGAGGCCTTCCTAAAGAACTCGGAGCCGGTCTTTGAGGGGTACATGGAGGCCTACCAGCAGACCTGGAAGGAGCTGCCCGACGGGGAGATCGCCACCATCGCCAACGCCACCCACCTGAAGCTGGCGGGCGAGAAGGCCTACGCCGCCATCAGCGCCAATCTGGGCCGCCAGCCGGTGTATGTCTACGACTTCTGCCGTCAGGCCACCCAGCGGGGGCGGAAGGCCGCCTACCACGGGCTGGACACCCACTACATGTTCGGCAGCCAGGGAAAGCTGCCTGGCGCCGATAAGGACGACGACAAGGCGGCCCATTTTGTCCAGGAGTACTGGTGCAATTTCATCAAGTACGGCAACCCCAACGGCCAGGGACTCCCGGAGTGGAAGCCCTATGAGCCGGAGGAGCGGAACGTGGAAAACCCGGTGATGAGGTTCACCCGTGAGATGCTGGAGGAGAAAATAGAGCAGGGCTTGAAAAATTTGGAAGAGGAAGGAACGTGACCAATGGGAAAGCAATTAAAAGTGGGAGCCTCCCGGACCTGCATCACGCCGGGGCCGGAGTACTTCCCCATAGAGCATTTTAAAAATCACATGACGGGCCAGCCCTCTGTATTCAGCGGCAAGATCGCCGAGGACATCTTCCTCCGGGTCGTCCTGATGGACAACGGCGAGACCCGCCTGGTGTGGGCAGTGCTGGACCTGCCCGGCGTGCCCGAGTCAGAGGAGGTGCGCCAGCTGATCGCCAACTGCGCCGGGGTGCCCGAGGGCAACGTCATCTACACCTGCACCCACAACCACAGCGGCCTGTACGCCGACAACCCCATCTTTGAGCGCTGGTACGGCGAGCCTTTCACCACCAAGGTGAAAAACTACCGCAAATTCCTCCGGGAGATCATCCCCGGCGCCATCAAGGCGGCGGAGGCGGACATGCGCCCCGCGACCATGGGGGTAAAGCGGGGCTCCTGCTACCTGAATGTGAACCGGAACGAGAAGGAGCTTGGCCCCAAGGCGGGGACCTACGGCTTCCGGGTGGACCGCCCCACCGACCGGGACCTGTATGTGGTGCGGTTCGACGACCAGCAGGGCAGCCCCATCGCCATTTTGTACAACTTCGCCGTCCACGCCTGCATGATGATCCACAACGACCCCGAGGGGAAGGGCACCGAGATCTCCGGGGATCTCGTGGGCCGGGCCTGCCGGATCATCGAGGGGCAGTACAATGACAAGACGGTAGTCATGTTCACCAGCGGCGCTGCCGGTGACATGAACCCCCTGATGATGTCCCGGGTCAACATTGTGGAGCCTGATGGCAGCATCACCACCAAAGAGCTGGGGGCCGCCGGGCCCATCATCCTGGAGTTTATGGGCAGCCGGCTGGCCAGAGATATCCTCACCGTCAACCGGGAGATCGTCTGTTCCAACCCCTCCCCCGCCCTCTGGGCGGATGTTCAGCACTTCAGCCTGGACTCCACGGTGATCGAGATGCCTGGCCCCAGCCGCCCGGTGGACATCCGCATCGGGCTGATGATGCTGGGGGACACGGCGGTGATCGTCAGCAACGGGGAGATATTCAACCAGATCGGCCGTCGGCTGAAGGACCGCACCCCCTTCCGGAACACCATGATGGTGACCCATGCCGGGGCCTGGCTGGGCTACATCCGGGACGACTCCGGCTCCGGCGTCTACGAGCAGAACGCCGCCCAGGCGGTGGACCAGCTGGTCAACCGCTTTATCAACCGCTGACCCCTCCCCTTTTACATAGCGTGGAGGCCGCCCTGATCTCAGGACGGCCTCCACGCTGTCTATTCTGATCCCCACGCCGGAGGCGGGGGATCAGGGGCTGTTAAAAATGGGGCTCGATCCTCATCTCCGCGGTGCGCTCCTTGATCATGTCGATCAGGTCCAGGAAGGGCTTGGGGTAGCGCTTCTGGGGGCGGTGGAAAATAACGATCTCGCTGATCACCGCCGGCTTGGCGATGGGGAACGCATAGTAGCTGTCCGCGGGGTAGAACAGTTCTGACTTTCGGATCAGGGAGAGGTGGTGGCTGTCACAAAAGCCCCAGGCCACATGGTTGAACACCAGGTTGTTGATCATGTTCATGTTGGAGACTTCTGTGATGGACTGAAGGCTCAGGTTGCCGTCCTCCATCAGCTTTTTCATGCGCTGGCCGAAACCGGTGGCCAGGGAGGGGGCGGCCAGGGGCACCGAGGCAAACTGGGACAGGGCGACCCCGGCCAGATTCCGCCGGACGTCCTCCTCCGTCGCCTCCGGAAAGCACTGCTGAAAGAGCTTTTTGGAGATGAGGACATAGGCGCTGTCGGCATACAGCTTGTGCTCCACCAGCCCCTCGAAGTGCATGTCCTCCGTCTTGGAGCCGATCATCAGGTCCAGCTTTCCGTTGAGGCACATCTCCCGGAGCACCGCGTTTACCTCCTCCACGATGCTGTAGGTGACGTTGGGATAGCGGCTGCTGAACTCCACCAGGGGGATAAAGTCCAGCAGATGGGAGGCTTTGGGGGTGTAGATACCGATGGTCAGAGGGGTGGGCCGCCCGCTGTACTGGTGGAGCTCCCTCCGCAGCTCCTGCTGGATGCGCTGGATGCGGGTAGCCGCGTGGTAGACCAGCTGTCCCGCCTCCGTCAGTTTGGTCTTGGGCTTGCGGATCAGCAGCGGCGCGCCGTAGTCCTCCTCCAGCTTTTTCAGATAGGTGGACAGGCTCTGTTGGGAGATGTGCAGCTTTTTGGCGGCCTCAGAAATATTGAGCTCGTTGGCAATTTCGATGAAATACTCCAAGGAAGGCTCCATGACAGGTCCCCTCTCTCAATGATATATTCGGGTGGTGTGGCCCGGCATATCCGCCAGACAGCGTCCCCATTATCTGTCCTTTTGGCCCAAGTATAGCATAGTTTTCCGCCGTAAACAATCCCCGTTCTGTGTCCGTTCCACCGCTGGTTCCAGGCACCTATGGGAGTATGTTCCGACACATAGCTCGGAAGTAAAGTTCCAAGGATTTTTACGGTTCCGTTTTGGAGGAACTACAGATATATAGCCAAACGCTTCCGCCAAAGCCCATATTCAGGCTTTTCCTCTGGCCGATTAAAAGAAAAGACTGCATAAAAATTATAGATATTGACATTATGTATAACAAAATATTATAATAACAACAAAAGGGAGTGATTACGTGCGAGAGACAAAGATTGAAACCGGTAAAGTGCGGGGAATTTCCTGCGGCTGGCCAAGTATTACCGTCTTTTATGGTATCCCCTACGCCGCCCCCCCGGTGGGGGAGCTGCGGTGGCGTCCCCCTCGGCCCGCCGCGAGCTGGGAGGGGGTTCGGGACTGCGTCCGGCCTGGCCCTCGCTGTCCCCAGCTGGGGGTAGGGAAGGGGTCCTTCTACGAGCGGGAATTTTACCCTGTAGAGGAGCCCATGGATGAGGACTGCCTGTACCTGAATGTCTGGACCTCCGCCCAGAGCGCGGACGAGAAGCTGCCGGTAATCTTCTGGGTCCACGGCGGGGCCTTTATGACAGGCTATGGCCATTCCGCCCATTTTGACGGGGAGCCATTCGCCCGGCAGGGAGTAATCCTGGTCACCATCAACTACCGGCTGAACATCTTCGGCTGGATGGTCCATCCCGAGCTGTCCGCCGAGTCTGACCGCCATGCCTCGGGCAACTACGGGCTGCTGGACCAGATTTTCGCCCTGGAGTGGGTCCGGCGGAACATCGCCGCTTTTGGCGGCGACCCGGACAACATCACGATCGCCGGGCAGTCCGCCGGAGCCATGTGCGTCCAGGCCCTGCTGACCACCCCCCTGACCCAGGGCATGGTGAGCAAGGCTATTATGCAGAGCGGCGGCGGAATTACCGCTGCCCCGGATATGCGCTTCCCCACTTTAGAGGAGGCGGAGGCGCGCACCGACCTGTCCCTGCTGGGGGTATCCTCCATCGCCCAGGCCCGGGCCCTGCCCTGGCAGGAGCTGCTCCAGCGGTGGATGGCCTCCATGCCCTCGCCGGGGCTGCTCCGTACCCCGGTGATAGACGGCTGGGTACTGCCGGACAGCCTGGACAACATGGCCCGGGCCGGAAATTACCGCCACGTCCCCTGTCTCATCGGCTGCACCGCCAAGGAGGGGATTCCCGCCGCCCCCAATTACCAGCTCTGGAAGCAGCAACTAGACCGGGAGTACGGCCTCGGGAAGGCCGGGGAGTTTGACGCCCTGTGCGGCGGCGCGGCGGGCTTTAAGGCCTACTCCAAGGACCACTTTACCCTCCACTGCCGGGCTGCGGCGGAGGCCTGGGCCCTGCTGCTGGAAAAACAGAAGACCGGCCCGGCCTATGTCTACTGTCTGGACCGGCAGCTGCCCGGAGATGATATGGGATCCTTCCACGCCGCCGACCTGTGGTACGTCTTCCGGACCCTGCACCGCTCCTGGCGGCCCTGGGAGAAGGAGGACCTGTGGCTGGCCTACGCCTGCAACACCTACTGGGCCCAGTTCGCCAAAACCGGAGTTCCCCAGGGGGACCGGCTGCCGGAGTGGACCCCATACACAGCCGCCTCCCCCCAGACCATGGAGCTGGGCGCGGAGATCGGTATGACACAGCTCCCACCCGACCTGCGGGCGGAGTTCCGGAAAGCCTTTTTGCTGGGGGAATAGCGTTTTCGTCAGAAAGTCGAAATTTGTTTCTGTGAAAATACGGCTCGACGGGTGGAAAAGCAGAGAAAAGTTCCTTAAAAAGTTGAGCTCTTACATGTAAGAGGGCCCTATCCATCCTATGGACAGGGCCCTTTTTTGGATAAAACGACTATAATTCTCCCCCAAAAGTCCACGGAAATAGTGCGGGATGAAAAAATCGCGGTTGACAAGTGAATAATCAAATGTTATAGTTTTGCTTGCATTAAATAATTTATAGTAATAATAAGAGGCGAACATTATAACAAGGAGGAATGAATATCCAGATGAAAAAAATACTTACCTATCTGGAGGAGAACCTGGAAGAAATTCTGATGGTGATCCTTCTGGGGGCCATCTCCCTGGTCATCTTCGCCCAGGTGATCGCCCGGCTGTTTGACAAGGGCTTCCCCTGGGCAGAGGAGTTCTGCCGGTACTGCTTTGTCTATACCGGCATGCTCAGCGCAGGGTACTGTATCCGCAAGGGTGTGGGTATCCGGGTGGACGCCATCTACGGATTTTTCCCCAAGGCGCTCCAGCTGGTTATCGACTACGCGGGCAAGATTCTGCTCACCGTCATCTACGCCTATCTGGCCTGGGGGTCCATCGGTCTGATCTCCATCACCACCAACCTGAGCACCGCCATCCAGCTTCCCATGAAATACGTCTATATGGCCATCCCCCTGGGCTTTGGTCTGGGGACCATCCGGGGTGTGCAGGACCTAATTCTGTTCACCAAAAAGAATCTTGCGGAAAAGGAGGAAAATTAAGTGCTTGGTATTGTATTTGGCAGCTTTGTTGTGCTGCTGTTCCTGGGAATTCCCATCGCCGGGTCTATGATCTTCTCCACCCTGCTGCCCTCCTTTGCCATCGCCAACTTCCCCGGCAACCTGAACTACATCCTTCGGGCCACGGTCTCCGGCCTGGACACCATGAGCATCCTGGCCATTCCCCTGTTTATGCTCTCCGGCGCCATCATGGCCCAGGGCGGCATCTCCCGCAAGCTCTTTGACATCTTCGCCGTCTTTATCGGCAAGTTCAAGGCCGGAATGCCCTGCGCCGTAGTGGTCACCTGCCTGTTCTATGGGGCTATCTCCGGCTCCGGCCCGGCCACCGTGGCCGCCGTGGGCGCCATGTGCATCCCGGTGCTCACCGAGCTGGGCTACGACAAAAAGTTCGCCGCCGCTATCGTGGCCACCGCCGGCGGGCTGGGGGTCATCATCCCGCCCTCCATCCCCATGATTATGTACGGCGT
>JAAWLY010000064.1 GCA_022798155.1 Lawsonibacter sp.
GCCACCATAATCAGGATCTGCATGGAGCCGATGAAGCAGCCCAGGAACAGCAGCAGGGCGTTGAGCACCAGCAGGATGAGCACCTTGCTGCCCAGGCCCATGAGGAGGTTGGTCATCCAGCCGATCAGCCCGCTGGTGACGATGACCCAGTTGAAGATCAGGCCGGTGGCGCACAGGCACATGGACATGCCGGCGCTGACCAAGGTGTCCCGCAGGGCCTTGGTGAGCATCTTCAGGTTGAAGCGCTTCAGGCAGATGGACATGACCACGCAGTACAGGGCGGCCACCACGGAGCACTCGGTGGGGGTGAACACGCCGGTCATGATGCCCAGCACCAGGATAGCGGGGCCGCCCAGGGCGGGCAGGGCCTCCCAGGTGTACTTAAAGCGGTCGTGCCAGGAGGATTTGGGGACGGTGGGGCACTTGATGCCCTGGGTCTTCACGGCGACGACCACCCAGACCATCATGGCCACGCCCATGAGGATGCCGGGCAGCATGCCCGCCTGGAACATGGCCAGGGTGGAGCACTGGCTGAGGAAGGCCCACACCACGAAGTTGATGGAGGGCGGGATGATGGGGCCGATGCCGGCGGATGCCGCTGTGACGGCCACGGAGAAGTTCCGGTCATAGCCCGCGTCGGACATGGCCTTTACCTCCATGGTGCCCAGCCCGCCGGCGTCGGCCAGGGCGGAGCCGGACATGCCGGCGAAGATCATGGAAGCCAAAATGTTGGCGTGGGCCAGGCCGCCGGTGAGGTGGCCGATCCATTTTTCCGCCATGGTGAAGATCCGGTCGGTCAGCCCGACCTCATTCATAAAGCAGCCCACGAAGAGGAAGGCGGGCAGGGCCAGCATGTTGAAGTCGGCCAGGGCGTTGGCGGTGCGCTGGGCAAACATGACGAAAGACTGGTGGTTGAAGACGATAAACTCAAAGCCGGAGGCCAGCATGGCGTAGGAGATAGGCACTTGCAGCAAAATCAGGGCCACAAAGGTGATGAAATATATGGCCAGATAGGGGTCAAGATTAGTCAACGACGGACCCTCCCTCCTGCGCCACGGGGGCGCAAATTGATTCATCGCCGGTTACCAGAAAGGCGATGGTCTTGTAGCCGCTGAGGACCAGCATGAGAATGCTCATCACCAGCACGGGCAGCGCGTAGTAGTAGGCCTTGCAGAAGGGCAGGCCGCCCACCGGGGGCATTTTCACCTGCATGGTGAACAGCGTGTAGCTGGCGGGGATGTAGGCGATGGTGATGGCCAGGATAATCAGGTTGGTGATGTTGAACATCACCCGGCGGAACCAGTTGGGCATCTTTTTCATAATGAACTCCAGCACCGCGTGCTCGTTGTCCCAGTAGACGGTGCACCAGCCCAGGCTCATGGACCAGATCATCAGGGCGGTGACCGCCTCGTCGATGCCATAGATGGGATTTTTAAACACAAACCGCATAATCACCTGAAAGCACAGCAGGCCCATGAAGAGGAAGATCACATAGCCGGTGAATGTTTTCAGCAGATCAATGAGTTTGTCGATCCCTTTTCCAACGGATAAAATCGCTTGTTTCATACGCTGTCTTGTACGATACGCAATCTGCGCAATCATACGCTCCCTTCCTGCAAATTTGCCCTGCGCCGGGAAGTGGGAGCCGGGCGTTCTCCCATGCCTCAAATTTGTATTATATCGTCATAACATATTATTACCATATATTTTGGCCTTTGGCAAGTAAAACTTCAAATCTGCTGTATATTTTGTCTATTTGAACAAGATTAAATGCGGAAAATTGTGTAAATTAACTGCTCGGCTCCCGGTGGAGGATGAGAAACCAGCACGCCAGAAAGAGCAGGCAGTTTCCCGCGCTGACCCCCAGGCTGAGAAGAACGATGGTCCAGGAACCCAGCAGGTCGCACAGCCAGCCCCCCAGCAGGTTGGCGCCGATGGTCCCCGCGACGCTGCTTACCGTCAGTCCCATGGAGATGGAGAAGCTGCGCACCCGCCGGTCGGCGGTGCGGGCGAAGCACTCCACGCTGCCCGAAAAAAAGAAAGCGAAGCTGAGGGACTGCAGGCACTGTCCCACATACAGCGGCCACAGCCCGGGGAGCAGCCAGAAGCAGATGGGCCGGAGCAGCCCGGCGGCCAGGGCGCCACCCATCAAAAACCACTGGGAGCAGCCGATCCGGCGCTGAAAGACGGCCAGGGCCAGCAGGCCAAGGCACTCCACCACGGCTCCCGCGCCGCACACCGCGCCGTAGACCCCGGCGTCTCCCGCCCGGTCCTGGACGATGAGAGAGAGAAAGCTGCCGATGGGCCGGTGGCTGAACCAGTACAGGGTACACAGCAGCAGACACAGCAGATAGCGGGGATTTTTCCCCAGTACCCGGAACGCCATAGCCATGGAGAGGACGTCTTGGTTCTGTTCCCGACGGTTGCCCAGCTCCAGCTTGGGCAGAGCCAGCAGAAAGGGGATCATCAGGCAGAACAGCCCCGCCTGAATCAGGAAATATCCGTCCCACCCAAACAGGCGGAAGCAGTACCCGGCGGCGATGGAGGCGGCGGCAAAACCGATGGAGCCCCCCGCCCGTACCCGACTGTAGATCAGTCCGGGGTCCAGTGCCCGGCTGCCGTCCACCCAGGCGTCCATCAGCTGGCTGAAGGGGTAGGCCAGGCCGGCCTCCAAGACCAGCAGGGGGATGGACACCAGGGGGCGCTCCGCCCACAGGGTGACGCACAGGGCGGAAATCAGGCCGATGCAGATGAGAAGGTACTTCCTGGTTGTGAGAAAGGTGTCGGTGATGTAGCCCCCCACCGGCTCCATCAGCAGATTGGCCAGCAGGGTGAGGCTGGTGATAACGCCGCACAGGGTGGCGCTGATCCCCAGCTGGGTGAGGTAAGGGACGATAAAGCTGGAAAAGACGCAGTACCCCGCATAGTAGAGAAAGTAGGCGGCGAAAAAGGGGGCGGAGTACCCCCGCCGCCCCAGCGCTACCCCTCCAGACATGACACGGGGAGGCGGGCCAGGACCAGGGCGCGGTTGAAAATACAGTTTCCCCCGGTCCAGCCCTGCTCGTAGAAGCAGTAGAGGGTTTTCCCGTCCGGGCTGGCGGCCAGGTCGGAGGCGCCGGATTCCTGTTCCAGCAGAAGACCTTGGCTCCAGGTGCGGCCGTCGTCCCGGCTGAGCCGGAGGGTCAGCCGCTGGCGGGCGTCCAGACTCCAGCGGACCGCCTCCCCTTGGCGCTGGCGCTCCAAGGCGGGCTTGTCCTCGTAGGCGCAGTTGGAGAAGGCCATGCGCCCCCCGCCCAGGCAGACCAGCGCCCCGGAGCACACCGGGTCGGGCAGGGTTGGGTCCAGCCAGGGCTGGCTCCAGTGCTCCGGTCCCCCCTGGCAGAAGGCCCGGAGGCGGCAGCCGGGGATCTCATGGCGCATGGTGGCCAGCAGGGTGCCGTCCGACCGCTCGGCCACCGAGGCCTCGGTGGGGTCGCCCACCCCGTTTCCTGCCGGTACCACAGAACTGCAGTGCCACGCCTCTCCCCCGTCTGTACTGTACAGACAGGCGAAGCAGGCGGGCAGATGGGCGTTCTCTCCCCGGCTGAGCCACAGGGGAATCACCAGGGTGCCGTCGGCCATCTCCACCCCATGTCCAGGGGAGATGGACCACAGGGTTACCGGCCATTTGTCCCGGAAAGCGTCGATTTCCCCGGTCAGCTCACGGGTGGGGCCGAAGGTAAGGCCGCCGTCCCGGCTCCTCCGGCAGAAGAGGCGGCTGTAGTCCTGGCACCAGAACAGCAGCAGTTCCCCGGAGGAGCGGACCAACAGCATGGGGTTGTGGAGCAGCTCCTCCCCCTCCGGCTCCTTCAGCACCGTCCGGGGCCCAAAGCTGCGCCCGCCATCTTCGCTGCGGCGCATCAGAAGGGCGCGGCGGCTGCTTTCGCCGCTTCTCCCCTCATAAGTGACCAGAAGCTCCCCGGAGGGCAGGACCGCGATTCCAGGCACCCGGTAGCTGTCGAAGCCCAGCGCACCGTTTTGTTCCACCACATATTTTTCTTCCATCTCACTGCCCCTCTCCCGGAAAATCGCAGTCGTACTGCTGAACGTACTTGTCCATCCCCGAGGCGGAGTAGAGAACCATAGTGCAGCAGCTGCCAAAATCCCCGGTGCGCACCACCGCCGCCGCCCGCTGCATCACCTGTTCCAGTTCCGGCTGGCTGATGGTACTGCCGGGCAACTGGGGGAGAAGGGCTTGGATGGTCTGGTACATCGCAGGGTTGTACTGGGGCATCAGCTGAAAGACCTGGTACCGCTCGGCCACTAGATCGTTGAGGATGGCCTTTAAGGTCTGGAGCAGGGTAGGCACCCCCCGCGTCAGGGACAGATCGATGACAGGGCACCCCCTGGGAATGGGCATGTTGGCGTCGCAGATAACAATGGGGTCCTTGTGGCGGGCACGGGCCAGGGCGCCGGTGAGCGCGGCATTGATGACACAGCTTTTTACCATAAAATTCCCTCCATCTGTTATATAATATTATATAACGTTATTACATTATATAGCATATCGAGCGGAGGGTCAATCCCATTTAAGAAATTTTGCCCGCAGAGAGGGAGGACAAAAAAGGGCCCCGTGGAGCGGGACTTCAGCCGGATGACTGAAGGGCTCGCCTCACAGGGCTGTTTCTTTTGGATGCTATTGCAGCAGCAGCTGCACGTCCTCAGCCCCCCGTCTGCCGTGGGTGAGCAGGGCCTGGGAGGATTCCTGGAGGATAGACCGCCGCATACTCTCCAGCAGAGTGCGGGCAACGGTGTTGTCCCGCACCAGGTTTTCCCGCAGGTTGATATACTGGTGGACGCTGCGCAGATTGCCAAAGCTCTGCTCCAGCTTGCTGCGCAGGGCGTCGTACACCTCCTGGATTTGAGAGACCCACTCCCGGTCCGCGTCCAGAAGGACCTGGGCGGACTGGGCCTGCTCCGGGGTGAGCAGCGACATATCGTCCAGCTGGAGGGCCTGGGCGGACAGGCGGAACTGGGGCAGGGTAACGGTTTCTTCCCCCATCTGCAGGGGGATGCCCGTGTGGGTGGACAGCTTGGCGCTGCCGATGTCCGCCTCTCCGGAGATGCGCACCTTGCCGCAGCCGCCGAAGAGGCAGGCGCCGATATCCGCCCCGGGGTTGCCGCCCATGGCCTTGACGATCCGGGCGGTTCCGGAGATCAGGATGTCGCCGCACTCCCCCTGGACGCCGGCGCCGATGGCGGCGGCGTGGAACTCGGCCTCGGCGGAGATGCTGCCCCCCTGAATGTTAATGTCCCACACCGGGGCGCCCAGCGCCCCGCCGATACCCGCTCCGCCGCCCATACCGCCGGTGGCGTCTATTGTGCCACCCAGAATGGTGATGGAGCCCATAAAGCTCTGTTTTCCCGCGCCGATGCCCGCCCCGCCGCCGGAGCCGGCGGCGGTAATCACGCCGCCCCGGATGAAAATTTGGCTGAGCTGGTCCCGGCTGCCGCCGCTGTCCCGTCCGATGCCCGCGCCTCCCTCGCTTCCGGTGGCGGTGAGGGAGCCGTCGCCGTGGGGCTGGGAGCAGTCGATGCTGAGGGAGGTGCCGTCCCCCAGGGAGATGCCGGCGCAGCCGGAGCCGCTTTCAAAGCGGTTGTCGCTGCCGTTTTCCAAAATAAGGGTGACGTCATTTTCCCGGCCCAGGTCGAAGGCCCGGCCGGAGGACACCTGACACACCACGCCGTCCAGGGTGAGCGCCAGGGGCCCGATGCGGTCGGCCAGAGCGATTCTGCCGCTGAAGGGGGTCTGGTTGGTGTCGGTCCCGGAGCCGCCGGAGATGGCGGTCACCTGGCTGGACAGAATCAGCAGGGTGTGGGACTGCGCCTCATAGATCCAGTCCTGGCCCGCCTCGCCGCCGGTGATGGTGAAGGGGTTGGGGTACATGGAGTACTCCTCGAAGGAAGCTGTGTATTGGTTCCAGCGCAGATAGGCGTATTGGGCGTGGGGCTGGCCGGATTTGTCCCTGCCCTGGAGGAGCAGGGTGTGGATTGGGGAGCCGTGTTCCCCCTTTGACAGCCACAGCCGGGCCGGTTCGCCGCTCATCAGGGCCATCTTCACCTGTTTGCCGTCCAGCGCCAGGGAGGTGATACTGCTCAGGCCCAAGGCCTTCCAGACCAGGTCGAAGGCCTCCAGCGGTTTTCCGTCGGGGGCGGTTGGCTGGACGGTCCCGCCCGCCAGAGAGACCGGGCCCTCTACAATCAGCGGGATGCTCAGGGGCTTGCCGGCCTCCTCCGCCTCCTCTTGAATCACCACCGCCCCGCCGGCCAGGCGCAGGGTGTTGCTCTGATTGGCGGCCAGGGTGCCCAGGCGGAGCAGGCCGCTGCCCTCTAAGGTGAGGCCGGCGCCTTCCCGGAGCTGGAGGGAGGCCAGTACGTTGGTTCCCGCAGTAAAGAGCCGAGCGGCGGGGGAGTCCACGGTGATCTGAGAGACCTCCACATTTTGGAGGGTTACGGCGCCGGATCCGGTAATCAGAATGGTTTCCTTTCCCGCCCCCTGAATGGTGATATTTGCCGTCCCGCCGGCAATCAGGGTGTTGGTCTCAGCCTGAAAGGACACGCCGGACAGGTCCCGCCCCGTAACCTGCATTGTACCCAGCTGCAGGGTTGGGGGGACGTTTCCTCCGTCCGCCGCAACGTCTCCGCTCGCCGGGGGGGCGCCCTCCGCCGTGACCATAGCCTGTCCGGCGGCGTCGGCGCCGGGAAGGGCGGATAAAATTCCCATCAGAAGGTCCAAATTGACCCCCTCCATCCCGGCCAGGAGGGACATCAGCGGGGAGCCGCTCAGAGAGAGGCCGCCGCCGTCGGCCAGCAGCAGGAGAAACTCCTGGAGCCCCGGGGCGGAGCCGCCGGTGAACTGGCTTTGGAAGTCGGCCAGACTGGTAAACTGGCCGTTGGTCAAAAGGGCGATGGACTCATCCAGGGAGAGGCCCTCACCCACCTTTTCCAGCAGCTGCTGCAGTCCGGCCGCGGCCTGCTGGGGGTCGAAGGTCTGGGAGGGGTCGCTGCCGGAGATGACCGCCCCCAGGTACAAAGCGGCCAGCGCGCCGGCCGCGGAGCTGTCCTCCAGGGAGACGTTTTGGATGGCGGCCAGCAGCTCCGCTCCGCTGGCGTTTTTGTCCAGCCCCAGGGCGGACAGCAGCTGGTCCGGGGAGGAGAGGGCCTGGGCGATGCCCCGCATCAGCCAGTCGGGGATGCCTTGATCCCCGCCCTGTGGGGCGGAAAGCTCCCCCATCACGGCATAGAGCAGGGCCTCCGTCCCCGCGCCGACCCCGGTGTCACCGTCCAGAAAGAGGGGGGTGCCCCCCGCTGTGCCGCTGGCAATCATCCGGTCTATGTCGCCCCGCAGCTGCTCCAGTTCGCTCTGGAGGGCGGAGCGGCGGGCGGTGCTGCCGCCGGCCTCTCGGGCCAGCTGCGCCATGCGGTCCAGGCTGTCCTTTACCTCGGAGAGGACGGCCTCCCCTGTCTGGAGGGCCCGCCGGCTCTCCCGGGTGTGGCTCTCCGCCTGGCCGACTCTGTCCATCAGCTGCTCCAGGGTTTTAGAGAGGGTAACCGGCGTTTTATCTGCCCTTTGAACCTGGCTGCTGCCGGTCTGTTTTTCCGTCCGGCTTACCCCCGTGTATTGGGGGAGGGAAATCCCTCTGTTTCTGCGGATAATCAGCTCGGCCATGGGAGAGGCCTCCTTTCTTGTCCTGTTGCTATGGATATCGGCAGACAGGCGCGAAAAGATAAGGATGGGCCGGAGACAAAAGAAACCGCCCTGCCGACGGCAAGGCGGTGTTATCAGCGTCTTTTTTTGCTGAAAATGTCCTCTAAAATCTTCCAATCGTCGTCCTCCACGGCGGGCTTGGGGGGCTCGGGGACGGCCTCGGGGGCGGGCTCCGCCGGAGTCTCGGCGGTGGGGGCCGCCTGTACGGCGGGGACGGACTCCTCCCGCTGGTGGGGGAAGGGGATGGTCTGGTTCTCGTCGAAGCCGGTAGCGATGACGGTGACCCGAATCTCGTCCTCCAGCGCCTCGTCGAAGGTGGCGCCGAAAATGATATTGTCGGTCTGGGCCGCCTCGCCCACCAGATTGGCGGCGGTCTCTACCTCCTCCAGGCCGATGTCCAGAGAGCCGGCCACGTTGACCAGCACGCCGGTGGCGCCGCTGATGGCGGTTTCCAGCAGGGGGCTGGACACGGCCATCCGGGCGGCCTCTTCCGCCTTGTTCTTGCCCGCGGCCCGGCCCACGCCCATGTGGGCCCGCCCGGCGTCTTTCATCACGGAGGACACGTCGGCAAAGTCCAGATTGATAAAGCCGGCCACGTTAATCAGGTCGGAGATGGACTTGACCGCCTGGAGCAGCACGTCGTCGGCAATCTCGAAGGCGTTGACCAGGGTGATTTTCTGGTCGCTGGCCAGCTTGAGCCGCTCGTTGGGGATGATGACCAGGGAATCGACCTTGTCCCGCAGCTCGGTGATGCCGGCCTCGGCCTGACGCATCCGCCGGGCACCCTCGAACTTAAAGGGCTTGGTGACCACGCCCACGGTAAGCACGCCCAGCTCCTTGGCCACGTCGGCCACGATGGGGGCCGCGCCGGTGCCGGTGCCGCCGCCCATGCCGGCGGTGATAAACACCATGTCGGTGTTCTCCAAAACCTCGGAAATTTGCTTGCGGTTCTCCTCGGCGGACTTGCGGCCCACCTCGGGGTTGGCGCCCGCGCCTTGCCCGTTGGTCAGCTTTTCGCCGATCTGGATCTTGACCGTTGCGCTGGAGGTCATCAATGCCTGTTTGTCTGTGTTGATGGCGATGAACTCCACCCCTTCGGTCCCGGTTTTTACCATGCGGTTGACCACGTTGTTTCCGCCGCCGCCAACACCGATGACCTTAATATTGACCACACTTTCAGGACCGATATCCAATCCGAACGCCATGTTGTTTCCTCCTATGTAAACGTGGGCAAAGCCCCATGCAAAAATCAGGATTTCATTTCATTGTATCGCACTTTTCTCCCCAGGTCAAGAGGAAATCGCGCATAAGGAAAAAGTTTCCATTCTGTACTTACTGGTCGCTGGAGTCCCGGGCCGGGCCGTAGACCGCTCCATATTTTTCCTGGGTCAAGTCGATGGATCCTGCGGCGTCTGTGGTATACATCTCATCTATCTTGGGCTTGACCGCCTGCATCCGGCGGATGTCGTAGCTGAAATCGGCGTTTAATTTCATCTTCACGTCGAAGCGGTCCATATACCGCAGCACCAGCTGGGTGGCCTCCAGGCGGATGCTGGACACATTGCCCAGCTCGCCGCCCTCCTGCAGCGCCTCCAGCAGGGCGGTGAGGGCGGACAGCCGGTCGGACTCCGACTCCACCGTTTGCAGCGTACTGCCAGTCTGGGGGGCGATGGGGACAAGGCCGGTGACGGTGATGGCGCTGGAGTCTTCTGGGGCGGGCTCCAGCAGCTTGCCCTTGACGCTGATGAGCCATGGCTCCTGGGCAATTTCCAGGGGCTCGGCCTTGGGGTCCTGGTCCAGCTGCTCCTGCCGCAGGGCGGCCGCCTGGGTCGGGTCGGGAACGGCCACCTTGGCCACCGCCTCCCACTCCGTCACGGTGATGACAATGGTGTTGGGCAGGGCGCGGTTGATGGTCAGGTCGCCGATGTAAGGCAGGGTGGTCCGGATGTTCTGGTCGATGCGCACCTTGTTCAGGCCGTACAGGTTGTCGCCCGTCTGGATGCCGGAGGCGGCAATGATCTCCTCCTGGGTGTAGCGCTTATTGCCGCTGATGACGATGGACTCTACCCGAAAGAATACGGTGGCGCCCACCGTCAGGGCTACCCCCACGGCCAGGAGGCAGAGCAGCTTAAACAGCGGCCCAAACCGGCCTTTGTTTCTTCTGCGCGATCTGCTGCGGTGGTTGTATCTTGGCATAGTGTTCTCCTTGGTCGAATTTCGTCAGATTCACGGCAGTTCCCGGATATCGGCCCCCAGCGCCCGCAGATTCCGGTCCAGGGTCTGATAGCCCCGGCGGATATGGCGCAGGCCGGATACCTGGCTGGTCCCCTCGGCCGCCAGGGCGGCCACCACCAGGGCGGCGCCCCCCCGCAGGTCGGTGGAGCGGAGGCTGGCCCCGTGGAGTTTTCCCACCCCGGTTACCATGGCGGCCCTTCCGGCAATCTGGATGTCCGCCCCCATGCGGCGCAGCTCATCCACGTGGCGGTAGCGGCTGTCGAAGATGTTTTCCACAAAAAGGGTGGACCCCTCGCCCCCCGCCAGGGCGGCCATAAGGATGGCCTGGGCGTCGGTGGGGAAACCGGGGTAAGGGGCGGTGCGCACCGGGCGGATGCCCCGCAGGGGGGCGGCGCTGGCCAGGACCATGCGGTCCGGGCCGGTATGTAGGGTGCAGCCTGCCTCCCCCAAACAGGCCAGGATGGCGGTGAGGGTATCGGGATCGACCCCGGTCAGCTCCACCTCCCCCGTGGCGGCCGCCGCGGCGCACAGGTAGGTTGCGGCGGCAATGCGGTCGCCCATTATCCGGTACTCCGCGGGGTGGAGGGGAACGCCCCCCTGGATGGTAATGGCGGAGGTGCCCGCCCCGGCAATCTGGGCCCCCAGGCGGCGGAGAAAGCCCGCCAGATCGATGATTTCAGGCTCCCGGGCGGCGCCCAGGATGGTGGTCTGGCAGGGACAGCCGCAGGCGGCCAGCATAGCGTTCTCCGTGGCCCCCACGCTGGGGATGGACAGACATAGCTCCCGGTTTTGGGGGCGGCCTCCGCTGCGGCAGACCAGAACCCCCTGTTCCTCCAGGATTTCGGCGCCCAGGGAGCGCAGGGCGGACAGGTGCAGGTCGATGGGCCGGGGGCCCAGCTCACAGCCCCCGGGGTAGGACAGCTCCGCCGCCCCCATACGGGCCAGCAGCGCCCCCAGAAAGATCACCGAGGAGCGCATCTCCCGCATAAGATGGTCGGGGATGTCGGAGCGGCTGAGGAGCGAGGCGTCTACGGTGACTGTGTCCCCCTCCCGGTCCACCCGGCAGCCCAGCAGGCGCAGGATGTCGATGGTGGCGGATACGTCGGACAGGTCGGGACAGTTATGGAGCACACACTGCCCCGGAACCAGCAGGCAGGCGGCCAGAATGGGCAGGACGCTGTTCTTGGCCCCGTGGACGGCCAGGGAGCCGGACAGGGGACGCCCGCCCGTAATTTCGTAACAGCTCATGGGATAGCCTCCAAATCTTTGGATTTGAGCTATCCTATGCGGAAAGGGAGCGGTTGGTTATTGTGGCGAAAGGATTCTTTGGCAAAGGAGGCTTTGGAACCTGGAAGTGCCTCCTTTGCCGAAGAGGGCTTTACTTCATAATCTCCCGCAAGGTCTCGTAAATCTTCTCCGCCGCGTTGGGGACGGCCATGGCCCGGAGGGCGGCGGTCATGCTCTCCCGGCGGTCCCTCTCCCGCAGGAGGAGGGCGGCCTCGTCATAGAGGGTGTTTTCCACGCAGTCGGCCTCCCGCAGGAGGACGGCGGCCCCCTGGCCGGCCAGCACCCGGGCGTTTTTCTCCTGGTGGTTGTTGGTAACGTTGGGGGAGGGGACCAGCACGGCGGGCTTGGCGATGGCGGTCAGCTCTGAAATGGTGGAGGCGCCGGCGCGGCACAGCACCAGGTCGGCGGCGTCCATAACCAGGGGCATGTCGTAGATATACTCCCGTATCTCCACGCCGTTGTCTCCCAGCTTCAGCCCCCGGCGGAGAATTTCCTCCTGCATCCAGGGAAAATCCCGGCCCGCGCCGTGGATGTGCCGCCAGGGGGCGCCCTCGTAGCACTCCTTGGCGATGAAGTCCACCATCTTCTGG
>JAAWLY010000065.1 GCA_022798155.1 Lawsonibacter sp.
GGCGGGTTCGGGGTAGTGGCAGGGGCGGGCGCCAGCTTCCACGCCCCTACCCCGATGATGAGGGCGGCGCAGGCGGCCAGAGCCCCGTATTTCATCCAGCGGGAGCCGGACCGCTTCTTTTTTACATCCAGGCTCAGCAGTCTTTCGTGGAGCTCGGGAGAGACTTCCTGACGTTCCATATACGAGTCGTAATATTTCATAAAGAAACTCCTTTTTGTCGCGTCTAATTTGCTTCAATCAGCTTCCGCAGCTTGTCCCGGGCCCGAGACAGCCGGGAACGGACCGTTCCCGGACGGCAGCCCAGCATTTGGGCGATCTCATCGGTGGAATACCCCTCGTAGTAGTGCAGATGGATAACCGCCCGGTCCTCCGGAGGGAGGGCAAACAACTCCTCCAGCTCCTGCCGCTCCTCGGGGCCAGGGGTGGGCAGCGTCTCAGGGAGCGCCCCTACCCGCCGCCAAGCCAGGCGCAGGCGGCTCTTGCAGCCGTTCACCAGCACCCGCATCAGCCAGGCGGAGGGGGTTTTTAGAACCTCGGGAGCCTTTTCCAGATACCGGACAAAGGCGTCCTGTACCGCGTCCTCCGCCTCCTGTGGGTGACCCAGGATGGCCAGGGCGGTCCGGTACAGGCGATTCTCGTTTTCCTTGACAAGTGTTTCCCAATCCACCGGCCGGTTGGATCTCTGGGACATGCTGGCCACCTCCTTTCACCCTAATAGACGTTTCAACAAGGAGAATTGTTGCGGTAGAAATAAAATGTTTTCGTTAAAGTAAAAAGTAAGCGAAAGGGCGGGAAAAAGTTAGCAGTAGGTCAGGGATAAAAAAAGAGCCATTGTCAGCACCGTAAAAATCAGCTATCTTTGGTTTGTCAGGACTAAAGGAGGTAAAAGACATCCCTTCAGTTAAGAATCGGAGCAGGAAATTCTTGATTGAAGGGACGTATTTTTATGGAAAGCACACCAGTGGCCAGACGCTCGCTGCTCTGGACTTGGCACAAAGGGCCTGCCGCCCTCTGCACGCCCACATTTTCGGAAGTCCTCTGATTTCTGAAAAAGAACCGTTGACTGGTACGCTCCCGCGCAGCCAGCCAACGGCTTTCTATCATGGTTATGAGTAAAATAGAGAAAAGCGGGCTAGGCGTTGTTTGAAAAATGGAAACATGCTCAACGACGAGGAATTTCGCCGCCAGGCAAACACAATTTTTCGCAGAAATACTGGATGTATTTCAAGAAAAATTGGGAAAGCACGGGGACGAAAGACCCGTCGTTTGGGCGTTTTGACATTTTTCAAACGAGCCCTAAGCTAGACGGGCTTCCGTATGCACCCCGAAGCCGTCCAGTGATAAGTGAATTCAGTTTCTTATCACGGTCAAGCCGAAGAACCGCGAGGTTTTTAGCCTTCTGTTCCCAAGGTCTGGATCAGCAGGTTGCGCAAGGAAATGGCGCTCTGCCTGGTCATGACGATGGAGGCCACCGGGTCGGCGGCAGGGGTGGCCACGTTCTCAATGCCCCCCTTGGCGGTAACGGTCATAGCGTTTTCCATATACTTGTAGGAGATATCCAGGGTGACCTCTAAGATTTCCCCCTCCTTGTCGCTCACCTTGCGCAGGCCGAAGGAATTGGCGTATTCCGGTTTCATAATATCAAGCTCCTCTTCAAATGATTCTATCGGATTTTCTTCCCATTGAGGTAGGCGGCGGCCAGATGTTCCCCCTCATAGCAGACTTTTAGGGAGAAAAAGGGGACGTCCCGCCAGATCAGCTCCAAAAAGATGGCGTCCCCTTCCCAGTGGGGAATCTCCAGCAGCCGCGCCCGGGGAAGCCACTCCAGCACCCCCTCGTCGCACTCCCGCAGCGTCCCGGTAAAGCCGTCGGCAGTGAACAGGTGCATATACTCGGTGGGCCAGCGGTCGGAGACAAAGGTGACCACCCCCCGGTAGCGGTAGTCGGTGAGGGTCAGGCCGGTCTCCTCCTCCACCTCCCGGAGGAGGCAGTCCTCGGGGCTCTCCTTGTCCTGGAATTTCCCCCCAATGCCGATCCACTTGTCCTTGTTCAGGTCGTTCTCTTTCTTTACCCGGTGGAGCATCAGGTATTCCCCGCCCCGCTGGATGTAGCACAGGGTTGTGTTGATCATAGGTATCCTCCATTAGAGATATAAATAATTATTTTCGGAATACAGAGTAGACCGAAAATATTTTTTGGGATAATTTTAAAAAAACACCTTGCAGGCTAATGGAAATTATGTTATAATATAACAAAGGAAACATATTAAAATAAAGGTTATCAGATTTTGGAATAAGTGGGACATGAAAAAAGAAAAAGTAACATTGATGCTTTTCGGGGGAATATCTCCCCTAATTGGAGCTTTGATTTTTTTGCTCCAAACACAAATAAACCCGCATGGATTATATCAATACATAGCAGTCCAGTCAACAATAACCATTATATTTTTGGCTTATTTCTTTTTATGTGCATGTCTTTTTGCGAGTAAACATTATAAAAAAACAAATATTAATTATTTCTTTGCTATTCCTATCCTATTTCTTATTGTCAATCTTACCGTTCCAGAGATACAAGGAAATATTGCTTTAGCAGTTGTTTTATCTGGACTATCAGCACCGTTTCATTTTATATTGCCATTTTTATATTTTCCAGCAGACAAATTTTTTCTGATACCAAATTCGTTTCCTTTAATTGTGTGCTGGATTATTTTTAAAATGGGCGAAAAAGCAGGCATCCGTTTTCAGAAAGGAGAGTTAAAATGAAAATTAAAAGAGGAATTGCAACTCTGTGTATCATTTCCGTACTTGTGTCAATGTGTGTCTCATCAGTCTTTGCACAAGGTGATACTGAAAATCAGGATTAAAGTGTCTATTCTTACTACGAAATTGCAGCAGGACTCGTGCCAGGGAGAACTGTTGCGGCGAATGCAGCAAAAAGTTCGAATAGTGTTGTGTGTGTCATGAGAATCTATTCAGATCCATCTCAAGAAGTATCTGGATCAAGTTTTGGAGATTATGGGCATACGTTTCTAACATTTTTAAATACAACATCATCAAATATCACTGTTGGGCGACATACAGTTGGACCAAACAAGATGGTCAGTATAGGAAAGTTTGGTAAATTTGAAGAATATAAGGGTGCATTTTATAATGCAGAGACTAATCGAAAAGTACGATATGGGTGGTATACAAGCGCCAGAAGCATATATATGGAGTTAACAGCAAGTCAATTACAAACAGTTTCTAATTACTTGAACAGAAATCAAGCAGGATATCAAGCCGTTGGTAATAACTGTGCTAGTTATGCAGTCAATGCATGGAATTCTGTGCTTTCAGTGAACGATGATAAATATATTGACCATTTTGTAACTCCAACAGTAGTCTACCAAGATATAGGAGCAATTGGATATTATTTAGAGGGAAATGGTTTACTTAAAGCAGATTATGATTTATGCTATTACAGCGGAACAACTAGAGTAACATGCAAGGACTACCTTTAAGCAGTGCCAGCACGAATATAAGATTCGCCCTATAAGGAGACAGGAGATGCCGCAAGGCGTCTCCTGTTTTGCTTATGCCTCAATCAGCTCCACATCCACGGTGAACCGCTCCCCATCCCGCAGGTAGGTGAGGGCCACCGTGTCCCCGGGGCCCAGCCCCAGCTTGATCCGGGTCAGGTCCTCAATTCCAGCGATGGGGACGCCGTTAGCGGCAACGATGATGTCGCCTTCCCGCAGACCGCTGGCCCAGGCGTCGCTGTCATTCTCCACCTCCAGCAGCTCCAGGCCGCCTCCCTCCGCCGGGATGGTATTGACGGAGAACCCGGACCGGCCAGGTTTGATCTCCTCACCGGCAATCAGATGGTCGGCCACATATTTGATCCGTGCGGAGGGGATGGCAAAGCCCAGCCCCTCGGCGGAGCCGTCTTCGGTGACGATTTTGATGGTATTGATCCCCATCACCTGGCCGTACTGGTTGAGCAGGGGGCCGCCGGAGTTGCCAAAGTTAATGGCGGCGCTGGTCTGGATGAGCACCATAGTGATGCCATCCACCTCCACCTCCCGGTCCAGAGAGGAGACAATGCCGTCAGTGATGGTAGCCCGATAGCCCAGGGAATCCCCCAGGGCGGCCACCGGCTCCCCCACCCGGAGGGTGTTTGAGTCGCCGAACTGGGCAGGTTCCAGTCCCTCCGCCTCCACCTTCAGCACAGCCAAGTCCTCTACCGGGTCGAAGCCCACCAAGCCGGCGGGCAGAGACCGGTTGTCGTGGAACAGCACATCGACCTTCCTGGCGCCGGCCACCACATGGGCGTTGGTAATAATATAGCCGTCTTGGGTGAGGATCACGCCGCTGCCCGCGCTGTAGCCGTGGGCAGTGTGCGACTCAATGGAGACCGTAGACGGAAGGACCCGCTCATAAATCTGGACATAGTCCAGCTTCTCCTCCTGAGCTGGCTGGAGGGACACCGTCACGCCGGTGCCCGTCTCCGCCCGGGGGATAGAGGGGGGCTCGGTGCTGTACTCCTCGTCCTGAATGTAGAAGTCCTCCTCCGCGGGGGGAAAGAAGTCCTGAATCATTCGGCCCGGCTGGAAATATTGGTCCAGCAAAATCGTCGAGACGCAGATTACCGCAATCAGGGCCAGCAGCCCCAAAAACCAAGGCCACTTTCGCCTGCGCCTGCGGGTACGCAGCACCGGGCGGCGGGATGCCGCCTTTGGAATCCGGACAGCAGGCGGATCAGGAAACACCGGGGAGGGCTGTTCCCAGGGTCCGCCCTGCCACAGGCCGTCGTTTCGGTTGTCCATCTCGGCACCTCTCATTCTCAAAGGCTCCCTCTCTGTGGGAACTGTCAGCCATAAGGCTGACTGAGGGAGTTTTCTGATCCGCGCACTCCCTCCGTCACGGCCTCGCCGTGCTGCCTCCCTCAAAGCGGGAAGCATTTGTTTTTACGCCAGCGTCAGGGTAAACTGGAACTGGGTCACTCCATCCTCGCTGGTAACGGTGATGTTTTCTTTTAGATTGCCCAGAATGGTCTTGACAATATACAGCCCCAGTCCCACGCCCTCCCGGTCTATCGACCGGGAGTAGTCTGCCTTGTGGAAGCGCTCGAAGAGCAAGGGCAGCTCGTCCGGGGGAATGGTGGCCCCCAGGTTTCGGATGCTTACCAGAGCCTTGCCGTCCTTCTTGGCAATCTGGATGGAGATAGCGGTGCCGGGGGCGGCAAACTTGGCCGCGTTGTCCAGCAGATTGTAGCACACCTGGGTGATGGAGTCCGGATCGCCCCACACCATCAGCTTGCCCTCTGGCATCTTCACATCCACATCCAGCTGCCGGTCTGTAATCTTGGTTTCCAGACTGATGAGCACCTGGGACATCACCTCGGTCAGGTCAAAGGTCTCCTGAGCGGTGACGGTGCTCTGGGTCAGGGCGTTGAGCCGGGACAAATCCAGCATCCGGCGCACCAGGCGGCTGAGGCGCCGGGTCTCTGACACCACAATCTGGAGGTACTCCTTCTCCCGCTCCGGGGGGATGGTGCCATCCAAGATGCCCTCAGCAAAGCCGGCGATGGTGGTCATGGGGGTTTTCAGCTCGTGGGAGACGTTGGCGATAAACTCTGAGCGTTGAGTCTCCACCTGCTCCAGGGAGTTGGCCATGGAGTTGAAGGCCTCAGCCAAGGCGCTCACCTCGTCCCCCCGGTCCTCGTAGCCGGTCACCCGGATATCAAACTCCCCCTGGCCAAACTTCCGGGCGGCCTCCGCCATCTCGATCAGGGGCCTGGTCTGGTAGGCGGAGGTGAGGGTACTGGCGATGACAGAGATCAGGAACACCACCACCGCCGAGAAGAAAAAGATGGTTGCGGTGGAGGCCCACATCTCTGACAGATTGGAGGCGTCCGCCGCCACCAGCACCATCCCCTGCACCACCGTCACCCGGCCCACCTGGTTGGTCACCGGCAGGGCGGACAGATAGCGCCGCTCCGGATAGATCCCCCCCAGATTGGTCATGCCGTTGAAGGAGCCCCCGTCGATCACCTGGGTTCTCACATAGTCGGGGATGACGGTGTCCTCGTAGTTGTAAAAATGGCCGCCGGCTGTGGCATAGAGGATTTTCCCCTCCGGATCTGCCACAATAATGTGGGAATTGGAGATCATGGCGATGGAGGCCACATAGCTGCTGTAAAACTCGTCCTGAACATCCAGACTCAGGTATCTGCGGTAGTAGGTGGCGGTAAAGCTGGAGACATAGCCCGCATTGCGCTCCACAGACTCCCGGGTTTCCCCGATGATATAGCGGTAGGACAGCAGCATAAAAGCGCCGGCCAGCAGGGTGAAGGATACCAGCATGATGCTTACCATCATAGCCAGCTGGCGGCGGTAGAGGGAGCGCATAGCGGGTCACCTCCTTCCGAAAAATCGTGTGTAGGGCGGATATTATCCGTCTCTACAGACGGGCGTTACCCCGCGGCCCCCAGTTCAAACTTATAGCCCACGCCCCACACGGTTTTCAGCCGCCACTGGTCGCTGACATTTTCCAGCTTCTCCCGCAGGCGCTTGATGTGCACATCCACCGTGCGGCTGTCGCCGAAGTAGTCAAAGCCCCACACCTCGTCCAGCAGCTGGTTCCGGGTGAATACCCGGTTGGGGGAAGAGGCCAGGTGGAACAGCAGCTCCAGCTCCTTGGGGGGCGTATCCACCCGCTGGCCGTCCACCAGCAGCTCGTAGGAGTCCAGGTTGATGACAAGCTTGTCGAAGGACAGCTTTTTCTCCCCCGTCTCCTCCGCTGTCCCCGTCCGGCGCAGGACAGCCCGGATACGAGCAAGCACCTCCTTCATCTCAAAGGGCTTGACAATGTAGTCGTCCGCCCCCTGCTCCAGACCGGAGACCTTGTCCTCGGTCTCCCCTTTGGCGGTGAGCATAATCACCGGGGTCTTGTCTCCCTCCCGGATCTTTTTCAGCACCGACCAGCCGTCCATAATGGGCAGCATGATATCCAGCAGCACCAGGTCGGGCTGGTAGGAGCGAAACAGCTCCACGCCCTTGCCGCCGTCCTTGGCCACCTGGGTCTCGAAGCCCTCCTTCTCCAGGTAGAGGTGGAGCAGCTCAGCAATATTGGCGTCATCCTCAACGATCAGGACTTTTTGGGACATAGATGGGCACCTCACTTTTTCGAAAATGCCTGTAGGGTGTGACCACTGGGCACGCCGCCATTTCGGATACCGGCGCGCCCAGTTGCCGCGCCCTACATCATATTATCTCTATTATAGCGCAAAAAAGGGGGCTTGGGTGAATAATCTGTGAATTACGGCGTTTTTTGCTCCTCCACATAGGAGTGGTCCACCTGAATCACCGGGAAATAGCGCTCAGACAGCCGCCGGATTTTCTCAGTAAGCGCGGCCCGCACCTCTCCGTTGGACAGGGACAGACCGTAGGGCACCACCACATCGAAGAGGAGATTGGTGTGGATGGGTCCCGCCGTAACCCGGAAATCATGGATGGTGCAGGCCGGGTGCAGCTCCCTGGCCAGCTCCGCCACCTGTCCCCGCAGGGCGTCGGTGCGCTCGTCCCGCACCACCGGGTCCATATGGATGCAGGTCTCGATCTGATGTTTGGCCTTCAGCTCCCGCTCAATGTGGTCGATGATATCGTGGACCTCCAGCAGATTGGCCTCTGCGGGGACCTCGGCGTGGAGGGACATCATGGCCCGACCGGGGCCATAGTCGTGATAGACCAGGTCGTGAATGCCCAGAATATGCTCGTGCTCCAGCACCAGCCGGTCGATATCGGCGGCCAGCGCCCGGTCCATGGGCCGGCCCAGCAGGGGGTCCACCGTGTCCTTGGCCGCCGTCCAGCCGGTACGCAGGATAAACAGGGCCACCCCCAGGCCCAGCCAGCCGTCCAGGGACAGGCTCAGAAGGTGCCCGGCCACCAGGCCCGCCAGCAAAGCGCCGGTAGCAACCCCGTCAGACAGGGAGTCGGCAGCGGTGGCGGACAGAGCAGCGGACTGAATTTCCCGGGAGAGTCCCCGGTTAAACCAGAACATCCACAGCTTTACCAAAACGGACACCGCCAGGATGCCCGCCGACAGGGGGGAAAAGCTCACCGGCTCGGGGTGGAGAATCTTCTGGAAAGAGGACTGGGCCAGCTCCACCCCCACCAGCAGGATGAGCATGGCCACCACCAGCCCGGCCAGATACTCCATCCGGCCGTGGCCAAAGGGGTGCTCCTCGTCCGCCTTCTGCCCGGCCAGCCGAAAGCCCACCAGAGTGACCACCGAGGAGGCGGCGTCAGACAGGTTGTTGAAGGCGTCGGCAGTGACGGCGATGGAGGCTGTAAGCATACCCGCCAGCAGCTTGCCCAGAAAGAGCAGCAGGTTCAAACCTACCCCCACCCCGCCGGCGACGGCGCCACACCACTGTCTGGTCTCAGGCGCCTTGGGATCTCTGCCTCCCAGACATAATTGCAGAAAAATGTTCATGTATGAAACACACCTCGCAGACCACGGCGGTCAATTCCCAATTATAACTTGTTTATTTTACCATGTCAGCGGCGCGATAGCAAGCGAAAATCCGCAAGGAGCCCGCTCCCTCCCCAGCGGCGGAAATGTTCACAAAAAGTTCATCGGAATGTCACGGTTTTGCCTTATTCCCAGTTTATTATGACACTTGTAAACAACAGACAAATCTTATCTCCTTTCTCTCTCCTTTACAACACACAGGCAGAAGGCCCCGGTTTTTACCGGGGCCTTCTGTCGTCTTCGGGAAGATTTTGGAGTTTACAAAAAGTTCACGGGAAAGTCACGAAATCGCCGTATTTATCTTCTATGATGACATCGTAGCCAAGCTACAACATGTATCTCCCATTTCTCCCTCTCCTTTTACAACACACACAGGCGGAACGCCCTGACCGAAAGGTCAGGGCGTTCTGTCGTCTTTACTTCAGGGTCTCAAACATCTTCAGGGCGATGAGCAGAGCCTGCTCAATGCTGGCGTCCCCCTTGGGGGCGAAGCTGTTGTTGCCCACGCCGGTGATGATCTCCTTGCTGTTCATAAAGGCCACGGCGTTCCGGGCCCAGCCGGCCATATCGCCGTCGTCGGCGAAGGAGGTGGCCGCCACCGCGGGAATCTCGCCGCCCAGCTTGGTGTATACGCTGGAGAGCATCACCGCCGCCTGCTCCCGGGTGACCAGAGCGTCCGGGCTGAATTTGCCGCCGCCCACGCCGCTGACAAAGCCCAGGTCCGCCGCCTGGAGGATTACCGGGTCGGTAGTGTCGGTGAAGGAGCTTTCACCGGTGGTCTCGGCCTTCTTGCCGCTCATGGCCTCGTAGAGCTTGACGGCAGTGGCGGCGAACTGGGCCCGGGTGATGCTTACCCGGTAGTCATTGCCCAGGCCGTCAGCGGCCAGACCGGTCTCCACCGCAACCGCTACCCGATCCTTGGCCCAGTTGCTCACCTGATAGGCGGGGGTGGTGGGTTCGGTGGATTCCGGATCGGTGGGCTGCTCAGGCTCAACGGAGTGTTCATCCGTAAGGAGGAAATAATAATCAATGTACATCGGTTTATAGCTCTCTGGGTCATGGCCTACAGAAAAACCTAGACGAAACAGTGTGTTAGTTCCAAATTCCTCAATCAAATAATCGGCGGAAATCTTGGCAGGCTCCCCTTCAAGGCCATCGCCGTAACCCACGGTATAGTAGTAGATAGACCCCTCACAACTCATATCCCAAATGTAACCATACTCAATCTCTTCACTATCTGATACCTTGTCATTCAGGGGCCCTGTTGTGTCCGTAGGCAGCACTTCGCTGCCCACACTCATACCCTCATCTCCATAGGTAATAACAGTCTTGGCTATCCGGCTGTCAAAAATACCATCGCCATCTGGATCGGACCACGCCTGACATGCCATGCCGGCATCGCTGATGTATCCGTCCTCATTTTCAATAACCAATTCGGCCCCTGCGGGGAGAGCAAATACCTGGCCCGGCGTGAATGTCTCCACCGCAGTCTTTGTGCTCACGCTTGTCTCTTCATTGTACCCCCAATTCTGAACACGGAAACTCTTTTCTCCCAGGTCCAGGCTACTGGTATCTTTGGCGTTGATTGTCACAGTATTTTTGTCGTTTCCAACCATACTATTAGCTGGTGCCGCCGAATAGCTTGCTGACACGGGGATGGTCAGGCCCAGACACATAATCAGTGCCAGCGCTAGGGATAGGAGTTTCTTTTTCATGTGATTCTTCCTCTCTTTTTAATTTTCTCGACGGTTCGTTCCCCCGGAGCGTGGAGAGTATCCCTCCGGGAGCCGTTTTCCGCCGAGACAAACAAAAGCGGCGCAGGATAATCTTTTATCCCACACCACATTTATCCAGACACAAACCCTCAAAGCGCCTCTTGTAAAAAGACGGCTTTTCCGATATAATGAAGGTCGGCGCAGCAATGCTGTTGTGTGGGAGGGCTTGTCTCCCGCATAGAGGTGTGGGGCGGTTCCAGCGCCCCACGCCTTGCCTTTATTTGCCTCGTGCCTCTATTGTAGCGCGTATTGGAAGAATACGCAAGCAATTTTTATCCAAAAATATAAAAGTACCCCCGTCCAAAAGGGCGGGGGTGCGGTGTTTTGACGATCAGTCGGTGACGTAGGGCAGCAGGGCGACCTGGCGGGCGCGCTTGATGGCCTCGGTCAGCTGGCGCTGATGCATGGCGCAGGTACCGGTGGTGCGGCGGGGCAGGATTTTGGCCCGCTCGGACGTGAACCGGCGCAGCTTGGCGGCGTCCTTGTAGTCGATCTGCTCCACCTTGTCGGCACAGAAAGCGCAGACCTTGCGGCGCTTGCGGCCCCGGGGAGCTCTGTTATCACGTTCCATAGCCATGGAATTAACCTCCTTTTTACGACCAAATGTGGTCAGAGTCAAAACGGCAAATCGCCGTCGTCGGTAGAAAGTTCAGAGAACTGGTCCCCGTCCGCCGGGGGGGCGCCGTAGCTGCCCAGGGGGTCGGCGGGTGCGGCAGGAGCGGAATAGCCCCCGCCCTGGCGGTAGCCGGTGGAATAGCTTCCACCGCCATCCCCGTCCCGCTTGGAGTCGCCGAAGTAGATGTTGTCGGCAATTACCTCGGCGGAACGGCGCTTGCCGCCCTCCTTGTCGGTCCAGTCCCGAATCTGCAGCCGGCCTTCCACCACGGCCATGCGGCCCTTGGTAAAGTAGCGGGTGACAAACTCAGCGGTCTGGCGCCAAGCCACCACGTCGATAAAGTCGGTGGCCCGCTCGCCGGTGGACTTGTCCTTGTAGTCCCGGTCGACGGCCAGGGAGAAGGAGGCCACCGGAGTGCCGGTCTGGGTACGCCGCAGCTCGGGGTCGCGGGTGAGGCGGCCCATAATAAAAATCTTGTTCAGCACTTGCCGCTCCTCCTTACTCGTCCTTGCAGACGATCATGGAGCGCATCACGCCGTCGGTGATCCGGAAAATACGGTCCAGCTCAGCGGGGACGGCGGCGGCGGCGGTG
>JAAWLY010000066.1 GCA_022798155.1 Lawsonibacter sp.
GGGCGCCGTCAGACACCTTCAGTTGGGCCTTTGTCAGCCCGTGGCGCTTGAGCTCCTTGGGCAGCAGGTGCTTTTTGGCGATCTGCACCTTCTCCTCGTCGGTGTAGCTGGACAGCTCGATGACCTCCATCCGGTCCAGCAGGGGCCGGGGGATGGTGTCAGTGGTGTTGGCGGTGGTGACAAAGAGCACGTCGGACAAATCGAAGGGTACCTCCAGGAAGTTATCCCGGAAGGTGGAATTCTGCTCCCCGTCCAGCACCTCCAGCAGGGCGGAGGAGGGGTCGCCCCGGTGGTCGCGGCCCAGCTTGTCGATCTCGTCCAGCAGGATCAGGGGGTTGCAGCTCTGAGCCTGATTGATGGCGTTGATGATCCGGCCGGGCATAGCCCCCACATAGGTCTTGCGGTGGCCG
The DNA here is from genome assembly GCA_022798155.1 of Lawsonibacter sp. Classification (GTDB taxonomy): domain Bacteria; phylum Bacillota; class Clostridia; order Oscillospirales; family Oscillospiraceae; genus Lawsonibacter. Next base: position 411 of record JAAWLY010000066.1, read on the forward strand.
CGGATCTCCGCCTCGTCGCTGACGCCCCCCAGAGAGATGCGGACCAGCTTCCGGTTCATGGCCTTGGCCATGGACATGGCGATGGAGGTCTTGCCCACCCCCGGCGGGCCCGCCAGGCAGATAATCTGCCCCTTCAGCTCCGGAGAGAGCTGCTTGACGGCCACAAACTCCAAAATCCGCTGTTTCACCTTGTCCAGGCCGAAGTGATCCTGGTCCAGGGCTTTGCGCACGGCGGCGACGTTTATTTTCTCCTTGGTTTTCTTTCCCCAGGGCAGCTCCAGGCAGACGTCCAGGTAGCTGCGCAGGACGGTGCTCTCGGAGGAGCTGTAGGACTGCTTGGCCAGCCGGCCCAGCTCGCGGTTCAGCTTCTCCCGCACCACCTCCGGCAGCTTGGCCTGGGCGATCTTCTGCCGGTACTCCTCAATCTCGTCTCCATCCTCGCCCAGCTCGGCCTGGATGGCCTTGATCTGCTCCCGCAGGTAGTAATCCCGCTGGTTTTCCGACATCTGCTGCCGGGCCCGCTCCTGAATTTCATGGTCCAGAGAGAGAATTTCCACCTCCCGCTCCAGCAGCCGGTGGAGCTTCTCCAGCCGTTTGACGGGGCGGATCTCCTCCAGGATGGCCTGCTTGTCGCTGTTGCGCATGGGGATATTTTGAGCGATATAGTCGGCGATGTGCCCCGGGTCCTGGCTGGCCAGCACATGGACCATCAGGTCGGGGGCCAGCTTGGGGGACAGCTCGGCGTAGTCCTGGAACAGCTCGTAGGTGGAGCGCATCAGGGCCTCGGTTCTGGCCCCGCTGCGGGCGGGGACCTCCGGCACGGCGATCTCCTCCACCTCCGCTTCCAGATAGGGATCTACCCGCAGCAGCTGGAGCATACGCCCCCGGGTCTGCCCCTCCACCATTACCCGCACGTTGTCCCCGGGCATCCGGAGGATCTGCCGGATGCTGGAGATGGTGCCCACCTGATACAGGTCGTCCCGCCCCGGCTCCTCCACGGCGATGTCCTTCTGGCCCACCAGAAACACCGGGCTGCCGGCGGTCATGGCCGCCTCCAGTGCCTTGACGGAGGCCTCTCGGGCCACCTCAAAGTGGATGAGCACGCTGGGAAACACCGTCAGACCCCGCAGGGCAATAACGGGTATGGTGCTGGTACGGAGAATATCATATTCTTTCGGCATAGCCGTTCACTTCCTTTTGCCTGCGGGCCGGCCAGAGGGCCGGCCCCTACGGATTTGTTCGTGTAGGGGCCGCCGCCTTCGGCGGCCCGCGCACAGGGTAGCGCAGACGCCCCGCTCGATTGGGGGCGGGGCGTCCGATTTTTGTTCTGTCAGCCGGCGTTTCCGTAGCGGCTGGAGGACCGGGGCCGCTCCACCTGGAGGGTGGCCTTGCCCAACCTGGGCCGCTGGGTGCGCTGGGGGTCCCGCTCCAGCTCCGGGGGAGCGCCATCCTTGACGCACGCCCCGGTGATGGTCACCTTGACGATGGTGGGGTCGGAGGGGATATCGTACATGATCTGGTTCATGACCTCCTCCAGGATGGCCCGCAGGCCCCGGGCCCCGATCTCCCGGGCCACCGCCCGGTCGGCCACCGCCTCCAGCGCCTCCTGGGTGAACTCCAGGGTTACCTCGTCGTAGTCCAGCAGCACCTGATACTGCTTGACCAGGGCGTTTTTGGGCTCGGTGAGGATGCGCACCATCTGCTCCCGGTCCAGGGACTCCAGAGTGGTGACCACCGGCATACGGCCCACCAGCTCGGGGATAATACCGTACTTGAGAAGGTCCTGGGGCTGGATTTCGCTCATCAGCTCGCCCACGTTGCGCTCCTTTTTACTCTTGATCTCCGCCCCGAAGCCCAGGGAGCGCTTATCCAGCCGGTGCTCGATAATCTTGTCGATGCTGTCGAAGGCGCCGCCGCAGATGAAGAGGATGTTGTGGGTGTCGATCTGGATAAACTCCTGGTGGGGGTGCTTCCGCCCGCCCTGGGGCGGGACGTTGGCCACGGTGCCCTCCAGAATCTTCAGCAGGGCCTGCTGCACCCCCTCGCCGGACACGTCACGGGTGATGGAGGTATTTTCGCTCTTTCGGGCGATTTTATCCATCTCGTCGATATAGATAATCCCCCGCTCGGCCAGCTCGATGTCGTAGTCGGCGGCCTGGACCAGACGCAGCAGGATATTTTCCACGTCGTCGCCCACGTAGCCCGCCTCGGTGAGGGTGGTTGCGTCGGCGATGGCGAAGGGGACCTTCAGCACCCGGGCCAGGGTCTGGGCGAAGAGGGTCTTGCCGCAGCCGGTGGGGCCCATCAGCAGGATGTTGCTCTTTTGCAGCTCCACGTCCTCCGCCCCACCGAAATAGATGCGCTTGTAGTGGTTATACACCGCCACCGACAAAGCCACCTTGGCCTTCTCCTGGCCGATGATATACTGATCCAGCACGGCGTGGATTTCTTTGGGGGTGGGGATGGCGTCGGGTATCTCCCCCGCAAACTGGCTGTCGTCCTCCAGCAGCAGGTTCTCCGCCCCCATCGCCTCCATACACAGGCTGACGCACTCGTTGCAGATATACACGCCCGGGCCGGCGATCATCCGTTTTACCTGGTCCTGGTGCTTGCCGCAGAAGGAGCAGCGGACCCGTCTTTCGTCGTTGATTGCCATGGATTCACCTCATTTACGATTACCGCTTGTCGATAACTTTGTCAATCAAGCCATACTCGGCGGCCTCCTGGGCGGTCATGAAGTTATCCCGCTCGCAGTCGGCGGTGACCACCTCGATGGGCTTGCCGGTGTTGCCCGACAGAATCTGGTTCATCCGCTTTTTGATGATCTCCAGCCGGCGCAGATGGATGGCCATATCGGTGATCTGGCCCTGGGTGCCGGCGGAGGGCTGGTGGATCATGATCTCGGCGTTGGGCAGGGCCAGCCGCTTGCCTTTGGCCCCGGAGGACAGCAGGAAGGCCCCCATGGAGGCCGCCATGCCGATGCAGATGGTGGACACGTCGCACTTGATGTACTGCATCGTGTCGTAGATGGCCATGCCCGCGGTGACCGAGCCGCCGGGGCTGTTGATATAGAACTGGATGTCCTTATCCGGGTCCTGGGCCTCCAGATACAGCAGCTGGGCCACAATCAGGGAGGCGGTGGTGTCGTTGACCTCCTCAGACAGCATCACGATCCGGTCGTTAAGCAGGCGGGAGAAGATGTCGTAGGACCGCTCGCCCCGGTTGGTCTGCTCTACTACATAGGGAACTAAACTCATAATTGTACTCCTTTATTCAGTGGGATACCAGATTATACCCATAACGTGGACAATTCATTCCGTTTTTGGAGGATACGCGCAGGCCCGGGACGGCAAAAAACCGTCCCGGGGTGTATAGGTTTTCATTACTCCGCCTTGGGCTCCTCTTCCGCGGGCTCCTCAGGCTTCTTCTTGGCCCGGGTGCGCTTGGGCTTTTCCTCGCCCTCCTCATCCTTCCTGGCGGCCTTTTTGGGGGCGGCCTTCTTCTTGGTGGCCTTGGCTTTGGAGATGACCAGCTCGCTGGCCTTGCGCATGGCCATATCGCTCTTTAGGCCGTCGGCGGAGATAACCGCCTTCACTTGCTCCACGGGCATGTTGTACTGCTCGGCCAGCTTGGCAATTTCCGCCTCGTACTCCTCGTCGCTCACCTGGATGTTCTCCGCCTTGGCCACGGCGGTGAGGGCCAGCTCCATCTGCACCTGCTTCAGGGCGGCGGGACGGCCGGAGGCGCGCATCATCTCGGGGGTCATGCCCATCATGGACAGGTACTGGTCCATGGGGATACCCTGGCTCTGCAGGCGCATGGCGTAGTCGTCCATCAGCCGGTCCAGCTGGACCTCTACCATGCCGTCGGGGATCTCGCACTCCATGTTCTCCACCAGCTGCTCCATTACGGCGTTCTCAAAGTCGCTGTTGGCCTGGGCCTGCTTGCGCTCCAGCAACTTCTCCCCCAGGTCCTTGCGGAAGTCGTCCAGGGTCTCAAACTCAGACACGTCCTTGGCAAACTCGTCGTCCACCTCGGGGGCCTGGGATTCCTTCACCTCGTTGACCTTCACATGGAAGACCACCGCCTTGCCGGCCAGGTCGGCGTGGTAGTCCTCGGGGAAGGTGATGTCGATATCCTTCTCCTCGCCGGCCTTCATGCCGATGACCTGCTCTTCAAAGCCGGGGACAAACATGCCCGCGCCCAGCTTCAGGTCGTAGTTCTCGCCCTTGCCGCCCTCGAAGGGGGTGCCGTTGTCGAAGCCCTCAAAGTCGATGACGGCGGTGTCGCCCTTTTTGGCCTTGCGCTGGACGCTGACCAGACGGGTGGCCCGGTCGATGTATGGCTTGAGCTCCTCGTCGATGTCCTTCTCCGTGACCTTGGGCTCCTCCTTGGGGGCAGACAGGCCCAGGTACTCGCCCAGCTTGGCCTCGGGACGGATGGAGACCAGCGCCTTGAAGGTAAAGCCCTCCTTGCCCACCCCGGCAATCTCGATTTTGGGGTAGCCCACGTCGTCCAGGCCCTGCTCCTTCACCGCCTCCTCGTAGGCGGCGGGGTAGAGATCGTTGATGGCGTCCTCATAGAACACGCTGGCACCGTACATGCCCTCGATGATCTTCCGGGGGGCCTTGCCCTTGCGGAAACCAGGGACGTTGATCTTTCCGCGGTTTTTCAGATAGGCTTTCTGGATGGCGGCCTCAAAGGCTTCGGCCTCCACCTGGACGGTGAGCTCTACGGTGCTCTTCTCTTTCTTCTCAACACTGGTGACCTTCATTTGTTCATTTCCTCCTGTCGGTCCCGACTCACCAGTGCCGGCGGCGGGGCCCTTTTACTTTCGCCACGATATTTTATCAGATACGCGGCGGTTTGAATAGTCTTTTTTTGAAATTTCCCTGAAATTTTCCGAATTTATCTTTTCATAATCCCAGAATCAGGCATTTTGACGGGAACAGGCCGGCATTCAGATTGTCCAAAGCCTCCTTTGGCAAAAGACTGCAAGCGCGGCCTTGTCTCATTCCAGAATCCGCACCGGCGTAAAGTCCACATAGTCGGCGGCCACCAGGCGGTAGTCCACCCTCCCCTGCCGGCCGGTGACGGCCAGCCGGTGGCTTCCGCCGTGGAGGTGGCCGTAGCAGCACAGTTTTACGCCGTATTTCTCCAACAGGTCAATGATCTCCTGGCAGCGGTAGCCCTGGTACAGGGGCGGATAGTGGAGAAAGCAGATCCTCTCCCGCTCCCCCGCCTCTTTCAGCGAGGCCTCCAGGCGGATCAGCTCCCGGTTGAAGATTTTGGCGGAGTGCTCTCCCCGGTCCTCCTCATAAAACCAGCCCCGGGTGCCGCACAGGGCGGTCTCCCCGTAGAGATGGCAGTTATTGTGGAGGATATCCAGGGTATCGAAGCCGTTCTCCCGGAAAAAGGCCTTCATCTTACTGGCGGTGGTCCACCAGTAGTCGTGGTTGCCCTTGAGCAGCAGCTTTCGGCCCCCGGGCAGGGCGTTGAGGAAAGCGAAGTCCTCTCTGGCCTCTTCCAGGCTCATCCCCCAGGACACGTCGCCGCAGATGACCACAGTGTCCTCCGGACCCACGAGCTGAAAGCCGTCTCTCAGCTTGTCCACATAGCCCGTCCAGCCCCCTCCGAACACGTCCATAGGCTTGTCTGCGGCCAGGGACAGGTGGGTGTCTCCAATGGCGTACAGGGCCATGGCTTACTCCAGCAGGGACATCACCGCGTCCGCCATGTGTCCCTTCTCCACCACCTGGGTAAAGCGGACCCTCTTATTCCGCAGCCCGGCCAGAGGGGCGGGGGCGGGCTGGCCCGTCTTGGCGGTGAGCTGGTCCAGGGCGTCCAGGCCCTCGGCAATCTGGCTCTCCCCCAGGGCCTCCAGAACGCTTCCGCAGAACTTGAAGGGGCTGGCGGTGGAGGCCACGATGGCGGGGGTGTTGTCCCCGGTCTCGGAGCGGTACTGCTCCAGGGCGGAGAAGGCCACGGCGGTGTGGGTGTCGATGAGGTAGCCGTGTCTGTCGTACATCTCCCGGATCACCCGCTGGGTCTCCCTGTCGTCGCAGAAGTAGCCCTTGAAGCGCTTTTGCAGCTTGTCCTTCACCTTGCCGCTCACCTGGTAGCGGCCCACCTCGTTGAGCCGGGCCATGTAGTGGCGCACTTCGGCGGGGTCCTGGGTGAGGGAGTACAGCAGCCGCTCCAGGTTGGAGGAGATGAGGATATCCATGGAGGGGGACATGGTGTTGTAGAACTTCCGGTTCCGGTCGTAGACCCCCTCCCGGATAAAGTCGGTGAGCACGTTGTTGCTGTTGGAGGCGCAGATGAGCTGGTCGATGGGCAGGCCCATCTCCCGGGCGTAGTAGGCGGCCAGGATGTTGCCGAAGTTGCCGGTGGGCACGCAGACGTTCACGCTCTGGCCCGGCTCGATCTTCTCATCCCGGAGCAGGTCGCAGTAGGCGGAGATATAGTAGACGATTTGGGGCAGCACCCGGCCCCAGTTGATAGAGTTGGCGGAGGAGAAGAAGTACCCCTTCCGCTCCAGGTCCCGGCGGACCTTTTCGTTGGAGAACAGCTTCTTCACGCCGGTCTGGGCGTCGTCGAAGTTGCCCACCACGGCGGCAACCCCCACGTTGTTCCCCTCCTGGGTGACCATCTGCAGCTCCTGAACCTGAGACACCCCGTCCTTGGGGTAGAACACCAGGATCTTGGTGCGGGGCACGTTTTTAAAGCCCTCCAGGGCCCCCTTGCCCGTGTCACCGGAGGTGGCCACCAGGATGCACACCGTCTTTTCCTCCTCCGTCTTCACCAGGGAGGCGGTGAGCAGATGGGGCAGCATTTGCAGGGCCATGTCCTTAAAGGCGCAGGTGGGGCCGTGCCACAGCTCCAGGCAGTGGGTATTGCCGTCCACCGTGTGGACGGGGGCCACCGCCGGGGAGTCGAACTTTTCCGGGCCGTAGGCGGCGTTGGCAAAATCGGTCAGCTCCTTGATGGAGAACTCCTCCAAAAACATCTTCATGATGTAAACCGCCCGCTGCTGATAGGCCATGGCCTTTAAATCCTCCAGGGCCTTGCCGGGCAGCTTGGGGATGTAGAAGGGGGTGAGCAGGCCCCCGTCCTCGGCCAGCCCCCGGACGATGGCCTGGGAGGCGGTGTGCTGAAGCGAATTGTCGCGTGTGCTGATATACCGCATGGTTGATCCTTCCTTACTTTTTATTGATGGGTCCTATTATGCCAGTTTTTTCAATAAAGGTCAAGGTGTTTCTGCAAAAGGCCCCCTTCGCGAAGGGGACTGGGGGGAACGCCCCGGCTCCCTCCTTGTGGGGGAGTCTTTGGGGAATCCGCCCCCACAGATTGGATGCTCAAAACACATTCTCCAGGTGGACAATCTGGGGGCGGGCGGTGCGCAGCCCCTGGGGGGCGTAAATTTCGATGACGTCGAAACGGGGCTGGAGGGCGGTGGGGTGCCCGCACAGATAGAGCTCCGCCGCGGTGCGCAGCTTCTCCTGCTTGCGCCGGTCCACGAAGGCGGCCGCCGTGCCGTAAGCCGCGCTTTTGCGCAGCTTCACCTCCACAAAACAGAAATAGGCCCCGTCCTCGGCGATCAGGTCGATCTCCCCGAAGCGGCAGTGCCAGTTGGCGGCCACAAGGGTAAACCCCTTGCCCCGCAGATACTCCGCCGCAAGGTCCTCCCCCCACCGGCCCAGCAGCCGGCTGTCCTGGCCGCTCACCGGCCCTCCTCCGGGGGCAGGTCCGCCCCCTTCAAAAAGCTCCGGCGGTGGATGGGGCTGGGGCCGTACTGGGCCAGCAGGGCGTAGTGGAGCCTGGTGCCGTAGCCCTTGTGCTGGTCGAAGCGGTACTCCGGATATTTTGCCGCCATCTCCACCATGTACCGGTCCCGGCTCACCTTGGCCAGGATGGACGCCGCCGCGATGGAGGCCGACAGGCTGTCCCCCTTCACCAGGCAGCGGTGGGGGATCACAATGGCGGCGGTGCGGCCGTGGTCCCGGTTGCCGTCGATAAGGGCGAAGTCCGGCTTCTGCGCCAACCCGTCGATAGCCAGCTGCATGGCCTTGATCCGGGCGCTGAGGATGTCGGTTTTATCAATCTCCGCCGCGTCCACCCAGGCCACCGACCAGGCAACGGCCCGCTCCTGAATCACCGGAAAGAGCCCCTCCCGCTTCTTCTCCGTCAGCTTCTTGGAGTCGTCCAGGCCGGGGATGTCCTCTCCCAGGGGCAGGATCACCGCCGCCGCGTACACCGCTCCGGCCAGCGGCCCCGCTCCCGCCTCGTCACAGCCGCAGACGGCGGTGTACCCCTCCGCCAGCGCCTCTTTTTCATATTGCCAGAGGTCCATGACAATCGCTCCTTTCGTCCCGCCCGCAGGCGGAAAAGGCCCCTACGGTACCTCCAAAGTAAACCGGCCCAGCTTGCTCCCCCGGTACTCGTCCAGGAGGACCCGGGCCATGCGCTCGGTGTCCAGCTCATTGCCGGAGACACGCATTCCCCGGCGTGCGGCACAGGCCTGGAGGAGACGGTAGCCCCAGGCCACGTCGTTTTCTCCCTCCTCCCGTTCAGGGACTGACGGGAGCTTGTAGGCCTCCAGCAGCGCCTGGGGGTAGCGCTCTCCCAGCAGAGCCATAAAGTGGCAGCCCAAGGTCTCTGCGTCCATAATCTCGTCCTTCACCGCCCCGGTAAAGGCCAGGTGCATTCCGGTAAGCTCGTCCTCAAACTTGGGCCAGAGGATGCCCGGGGTGTCCAGCAGGTCCAGCCCCTGGTCCACATGGACCCACTGCTTGCCCCGGGTGACGCCGGGGCGGTCCCCCGCCTTGGCGGACTTCTTTTTGGCCACCTTGTTGATAAAGGTGGACTTGCCCACGTTGGGCACCCCCACCACCATGGCCCGCACCGGACGGCCTACTTGCCCCTTCTCCCGCCAGCGGGCAATCTGCTCCCGGAGCACCCCCTGGACGGTGGCGGAAAACTGGTTGATCCCCCGGCCCGTCCGGGCGTCGGTCTCCAGGACGGAGCAGCCCTGGCCCCGGAAACAGGCCCCCCAGGCTTTGTTTTGGGCGGGGTCGGCCTGGTCGGCCCGGTTCAGGACGATGAGCCGGGGCTTTCCCGCGCAGATGGCGTCGATGTCCGGGTTGCGGCTGGAGAGGGGAATGCGGGCGTCGATGATCTCCGCCACCAGGTCCACCAGCTTCAGGTCGGCCTCGATCTGCCGCCGGGTCTTGGTCATGTGGCCGGGGTACCATTGGATGTTCATAAAAACCTCCTAAAAATGTTCAGGGATTGGTCAAACTTTTGTTGCCCGTTTGAGGGGGACACGTTGCCTGTTTGAGGGCCGCCCGCCTTAATCTCTCTGTGTTCCCAGGAGAAAAGGAGGGCCAAACCATGGAATTTCACGCCAACCAGGGAAAAAATATCGTCATACAGGCCGGCGGCCGGGCTTACGCCCGCCACGCCGTTGCCACCCACTTTGTCCAGCCGGGGGAGAACTATCTGCACCTGATCGAGACCTATGTCAAGCCCATCTACCGCCCCGGCGACATCCTCTCCTCCAGCGAGAAGGTCGTCGCCCTGTGCCAGGGGCGGGTGGTCACCGAGGACCAGGTCAGGCCCGGGTTCTGGGCCAGCCTTCTCTCCCGGTTTGTCCGCCAGACCCCGGCGGGGCCCGGTATGGGGCTGCCGGTGAAAATGCAGTTTGCCATCAACCAGTGCGGGCTGGGCCGGGTGCTCTGGGCCGCCCTCCGGGCCGGCCTGGACAAGCTGCGGGGGGTGCGCGGCACCTTCTACCGCCTGCTGGGCGAGGAGGTGCGGGGGCTGGACGGCTTCTATGGGGAGGACATCCCCGAATATGCCCACATGGGCGTCCGGGTCCCCAGCGCGCCGGATCAGGTCTGCGACGAGATTTTTGAGAAAACCGGCGTGGTGATGATGATCGTGGACGCCAACGACCTGGGGGTGGAGCTGCTGGGCCGGTGCAGCCGGCTGAAGGACTGGAGTCCCAATCAGTTGTCCGCGCTGGTCGCGGACAACCCTGCCGGCCAGGGCCGGCAGCTCACCCCCTTCGTCCTCATCCGGCAGGTGTGAGCCAAAAATTTCAGGTTTTTGTAAGAAATCTGGACTCTTTTTTGTAAGAAATATCTGCTATTCTCTCCCTGTCAATCTTACCAAGGAGGGAATTGCTTTGAGCTTTTTCACACTGAAAATCATCGCCCTGCTGTCCATGCTGTGGGACCACCTCACCTATGTGTGGCCCCTGACCATGACCCTGGAGCTGCTCTTCTTCCCCGACGCCGCCGAGACCGTCCCGGCGCTCCTGGTCCTCCAGCGGGTCACCGACTATCTGGGGCGCATCGCCGCCCCCATCTTCCTGTTCTCCATCGCCAACGGCTACCGGCACACCCGAAATTTCAAGCGGTACGCCCTGCGGCTGATGGTCTTCGCATGTCTGGCGGAGTATCCCTATTATCTCCTGTTCCACTTCCACGGCAACATCATGTTCACCCTGCTGCTGGGCCTGCTCACCCTGCGGCTGATGGACTGGGGCAACGAAAAACGGGACAAGCTGGGGTACGCTCTGGCCGCCGGAGTGGTGATTGCCGCCCAGTGCCTGAGCCTGACTGAGGGCAACGGGGCCTACATCCTGTTCATTCTGGTCTTTTATTGGACGGAACAGTGGCCCGTCCGAAAAAAGACCCTGCTGTGGCTGCTCCTTATACCCTTGTCCCGGTACAAACTGGTCTGGATGTTCCTCTCTGAAGGGCTGTTTACCTATCGCTGGTTCCATATGCTGTGCATCAACGCCCTGGGCCCCCTGCTGGGGGTGGCCTTTACCTTTTTCTACAACGGAAGGAAGGGCTCCGCCTTCCCGGGGGACAAGTACCTGTGGTACGTCTTTTACCCCGCCCACCTGCTGATTTTAGGCTTGGTGCAGAAGGCAATATTGGGAATGTAGCAAAAAAGGAGCGGCAAAGCCGCTCCTTTTTTGATTACAGCGCTTCCTTGACCTTGGCGGCCTTGCCCACGCGGTCGCGCAGGTAGTACAGCTTGGCGCGGCGCACCTTGCCCTTG
>JAAWLY010000067.1 GCA_022798155.1 Lawsonibacter sp.
GAATGCCGGGACCAGCTGAAGCACTGGTGGCGCAGGTGCCGGGAGGACTCCTCCGTCCTGGATACCCTGGCCTGTGAGGACCTGAGGCCGGGCCGGGAAAATAATTGACAAGCAGGGTGGCTGGGGCTGGCAGACAAAGGTGCTGGACGACGGAGCCCCCCCTGGACAATCACCTGCTGTTCCGTATGGAGCTGGAAAAAGGTATTCAGGCGGGCTGGGGGATTGCCAGGATATCCCTGCGCAACAAGGGCCTGCTCCGATATGACCCTGGGCAAGATCAGTATGTCACTGTCTGGTCCGTCAGCTGGTCCTGTCAGGTACCCGTCACCTGGCAGGATATGGGCCGGAGCATCCGGCCCGATCAAGTGGTGGGGCAGCTGGATGGTATTGACATTACACTGACAGAGCTCTATCTGTCCCCTATGACGCTGCGGCTTCAGCTGGAGAGCGAGACCCCCATCCCCCAGATATTTGGCGGAGGAACCGGCAACCGTTGGTTACAGCTGGTTAATTCCGACAATATGACGCTGACCGCCAAGGATGGACGGACTATCCCCCTGATTGAGAACGGCGGCTTGTCGGGCGACCAGAACCAGAACCGCCTCTTCCAGCTGGCTGAGATCACCGCGCTGGAGGACCTGGATGGCGGCACCCTCACCCTTCAAATCGGGGACGGAAGCGTGGATATCCCCCTGGACGATCTGCTCCCGGCGGAGTAAGGGCCTCCCTTGACGCACACCTCATTTCCGATGCCAGACTGGAGAAGGGCAGCAAACCGGTTTTCGACGGCCTTTGCCCGCAGGTGAAAAGTATGCCTTTGCCCGCAGGTGAAAAGTAAATCTTGCAATCCTGAAAAAATGCGGTACAATGGAATTACCGCGGAGGGCCCCGCCTGCGGCGGGGCCCTTTTTATAACAAAGGAGGTTTTCCAATGTCAGAATGCTTGTTCTGTAAAATTGCCGCCGGGGAAATTCCGTCCAGCAAGGTCTATGAGGACGAGAAGTGTCTGGCCTTTTACGACATCGACCCCCAGGCCCCCACCCACTTCCTGGTCATTCCCAAGGAGCACATCCCCTCTGTGGCCGGAGTAAATGAGGAGAACGCCGATGTGGTGGCCCACATCTTCACCGTCATCGCCCGGGAGGCCAATAAGCTGGGACTGGACAGCTACCGGGTGGTGTCCAACATTGGGGAGCAGGCGGGACAGAGCGTACCCCATCTCCACTTCCACGTCCTGGCCGGCCGGGATATGACCTGGCCTCCGGGCTGAGGCGGCTATGTTTGTCAAAAATCCAGAATATTTTCTCGCCATCGTCAAGGAGCACAGCATCTCCAAGGCGGCGGAGCGGCTCTACCTGTCCCAGCCCTATTTGAGTCAGTATCTGGCCAAGCTGGAGGGAAGTTTGGGGGTGGTCCTGTTGGATCGCTCCCGCTCCCCCCTGAAGCTCACCCCGGCAGGGGAGCTGTTCCATGCCTATCTGGAGCGGCAGAGCTTTCTGGACCGGCAGCTGGTCAGCGATCTGCGGGACCTTCAAGACAAAAAACGGCCGGTGCTCCACATCGGGGTATCCCCCTGGCGGGGTTCCACCCTGCTGCCCGATGTACTGCCCCTTTTCGAGGGGCAGTACCCTGACGTTCAGGTGGTCCTTCACGAAGCTCCGGTGCCCGAACTGGGGGATCTGGCGGCAGCGAACGTCATCGACTTCTGCGTCATGCAGATTCCCGGGGACCTGCATGAGCTAACCTATGAAACGGTGATGCGGGAACACATCTTTTTGGTCTGCCACAGGGATCATCCGCTGCTTCAGGGGATCAGCAGCACCTATGACGACCCCAGACCCTTTCCGGACCTGCGCCTGCTGGAGCACGAGCGGGTGATCATGCTACCCGCCGAGTGGCGGCTGTCCAAGCTGCTGTACAATACCTTTTCGGTTCATAGTGTGGAACCCCAGAATATCCTGGTCACTACCAACACCACCACTGCGATCAACCTTGCAGCGGAGAAGCTGGGCTTTGCCTTCCTCCAGGAGAGCGGCGTCTCCCGCACCCCCTATTTGGACCGGCTGGCCTGCTTCACGGTGGGCGACCCGCCCCTGACCTGCCCTCTGGTGGTGGTATACAAGAAAAACGGCTTTCTCTCCCCTGCCGCCCGGACCTTTATCAACCTGATTAAGGAGTTTTACAGCCGTTACGACCGCGCTCCGGAATAAAAAACGTCCTGAGCGCGCAAAACGCCCCCGGCACGGCCTTGGCCGCGCCGGGGGCGCTGTCGTTTTGCTTACCGCTCCTTCAGCTTGAAGCGCTTCACCTGCTCCTCCATAATCTTCACCTGGGCGAACAGCTCGGAGCTGACCGCAGCGGACTCCTCGCTGCTGGCGGAGTTGCTCTGGACCACAGAGGAAATCTGGCCAATGCCCTCGGTGACTTGGGCGATAGATTCCGCGTCGCTCTTTACGGCGGAGACAATTTCGCCGATGGCGGTATTGGAGCGGGTGACCAGCTCCAGGGTCTTGTTCAGGGTGACAGACACCTCGGAGACAATGCGGCTGCCCCGGCCGGTAGCCTGAACGGAGTTCTCGATCAGGCCCTTGGTGGCCTTGGCGGCCTCGTCGGACTTGGAGGCCAGATTGCGCACCTCATCGGCCACCACGGCGAAGCCCTTGCCGGCGGAGCCGGCCCGGGCGGCCTCTACGGCGGCATTCAAGGCCAGGATGTTGGTCTGGAAGGCGATATCCTCAATGGTGGCAATAATCTTCTCAATCTGCTGGGAGGACTCGGTGATGTCCTTCATGGCGGCCACCATCTCCTCCATCTGCTGGCCGCTGACAGTCACCTGCTCCCCTGTCTTGTGGGCATCCTCCTGGGCCTGGGCGGCGGTGGCCACGTTCTGGGTAGTGTTCTTGGACAGGGTGTCTAAGGTGGCGTACAGCTCCTCCACCGCGCTGGCCTGCTCCGTGGCCCCCTGGGCCAGGGTCTGGGCGCCGTTGGACAGCTGCTCCGCATTGCCCGACACCCGCAGCTCGGCCTGATAGATGTTGGCCATAGCCGCGGACAGGGTGGTGGTCAGCTTGTCGATCTCCCGCTCAATAGAGCTGAAGTCCCCAATAAAATCGGTGGAGGTCTTGGCGTTGAAGTTGCCTTGGGCCAGCTGCTCCATCACCCGGTCCAGATCCCAGATGTAGCCCCGAATAAGCTCCATGGCCTTTTCCAGGGTGGTGGACAGATCGCCCAGCTCGTCGTTGGTGTTGTGCTCCAGGACCATATCCAGCCGGCCCTCCTGGAGGGGCTGGATCTGGCGGGTGATTTGGAGGATGGGAGCCAGGATGTTTTTCAGCACATACAGCACCAGGCTGATAAGGCAGACCAAGGCCAGCACCAGACAGACGGCGGTGATGCCCTGCATCCACATAATGGTGGAATCCATCTTCTCGGTGCTCTCGGCGTTCAGGGCGGTACCCTGTTCAATCACCTTGTCCAGCTTGCCCACCAGGGTGGTCAGGTTGCTCTGGATGGTTTGCTGGTAATAGTTCTGGGCCTGGGCCGGGTTGGTCTCCATCAGCTCCAGCACATAGGTGGCCGACTCGTGCAGCTCCTGGTGCAAGGGCTTGAGTTCGTCCCGCAGGGCCAGAATCTGGGCGTCGTCGGTGCCGGCCTGACCGTAAATCCACTGGCCCAGCACGCACTTGGTATAGTCGGTGCTGCCGGTGAACTCCGTGCCTGCGTACAGGGCGTTGCTCAGGTTGCTGGCCCACTTGTAGTGGGCGGACTCGGCGGTCTGGGCCCGGCTCAGCAGGGCAACAGTCTCTTTGTCCTTTTCCTGCATTCTGTCAACCCGGATCAGGTTGAAGGTGGTAACTCCGCTGAACAGAAGTATGGATAGCAGCGCCGCGATGATTCGGATAAAAACCATCTTTTTAATGCTTTTCCGCATAGATGTCATCCCCACTTTTTATGTAATAATATGACTGGCTATTATTAGTATAGCACACTTCCCAGGCTCAGTTCAATACTTTTCTTTCTTTTCCAGAAAAAACCGTCCCGCACTGGCCCTCCGCTCCCCCTGGAAGGGAGTGCCCTCTGCCCGCCGGCCGCTAAGCACGCCCGGACAGCCGCTGCGGCGCAGGGACTGTCCAGGCGCGGAGACACGCCGTTATTTTTGAGAAAAATTTTCCAGGGAGTATTTTTCGGCAAACCGCCTCAGGTTCCGGCGGAACTCGTTGCTGACGCTCTCGGGCTCGTGGAGGACGGCGGCGTGGTGGCCCAGGTCCAACACGCACTCGGCCACGTTGGAGCAGTGGTCGGCGGTGCGCTCCAGGTTGGTGAGCAGGTCGGACCAGATGAAGCCGGCGTCGATGGTACACTCCCCCTGCTGCAGGCGCAGGATGTGGTTGGTGCGCATCTGGTCCTTCAGCCGGTCGATGACCTCCTCCAGGGGCTCCACCCGGGCGGCGGCGGCCGGGTCGTCGTTCAAAAAAGAGCCAAGCGCCAGGTCCAGAATCTCCTGCACCGCGGCGCACAGCACCTTCAGCTCTTCCACCGCGCCGGGGGTAAAATTGACTTTCTTCCGGTGCAGCTCCTCCGCCGACTCCAAAACGTTCACCGCGTGGTCGGAGATGCGCTCCAGATCGCCAATCAGCTTCAGCAGCTTGGCCGCCTGGATGCTGTCCGCCCCGCTGATGGGCCGCTTGCTCAGCTCCACCAGATAGGCCCCCAGCACATCCTCATAGTAGTCGGTTTTTTCCTCCTTCTCCCGCACTGACCGGGCCAGCTCCGGCGGACAGTCCCGCAGGGCCGCCAGCCCCTCCCGCAGGGATTCCCCGGCGGTGCGGGCCATATCGGCGGTCACCTCCCGGCACCGCTCCAGGGCAATAGGCGGAGTGGCCAGCAGACGGGGGTCCAGCTCCACCTGGGCCTCCGGCCGCTTGTCGTCGGGGAGCAGGTGCACCACCAGCCGCTCCAGCACGCCGGACAGAGGCAGCAACAGCAGGGTACACAGGATGTTGAACACCGAGTGGGCGGCGGCAACGCCGAATAGAGAGGCGGGCTGGTCCAGCAGGGCGGGCCGGAGGACCGCCTTCACAACACAGAATACCGTCAGCCACACCGCTGTGCCGATAACGTTGAAGGACAGGTGGACCAGGGCGGCCCGCTTGGCATTGCGGTTGGCCCCCACAGAGGAGAGCATGGCGGTAACGGTGGTGCCGATGTTCTGGCCCATGATGATAGGGATGGCGGCGCTGTAGCTCACCTGGCCGGTGACGGCCAGGGCCTGTAAAATGCCCACCGAGGCGGAGCTGGACTGAATGACGGCGGTGAGCACCGCCCCCGCCAGCACCCCCAGAATGGGGTTGCGGAACAGCAGAAACAGGCTCTGGAAGGCGGGCACCTTCCCCAGCCCGGACACCGCCCCCGACATGGTCTCCATGCCGAACATCAGGGTGGCAAAGCCCAGCAGGATGGTGCCCGTATCCTGTTTTTTGGTGTTTTTGCCCGACATATAGAGGACAATGCCGATCAGGGCCAGCACGGGGGTGAAGGAGGAGGGCTTTAACAGCTTGACGAACACATTGCCGCTGTCGATGCCCGCAAGGCTGAGCAGCCAGGCGGTGACGGTGGTACCGATGTTGGCCCCCATAATCACGTTGATGGCCTGGGTCAAACTCATCAGCCCGGAGTTGACAAAGCCCACCACCATCACCGTGGCCGCCGACGAGCTCTGGATGATGGCGGTAACCGCCATGCCGGTGAGCAGTCCGACGGCCCGGTTGGTGGTCAGCCGGCCCAGCAGAGTCCGCAGGCCCTCCCCCGCCCGGCGCTCCAGAGCCTGGCCCATCAGGTCCATGCCGAACAGGAACAGGGACAGCCCGCCCACCATGGTCAATACTTGAAAAATATCCATTTCATGTCTCCATTCTTTTTTACATCTGCTATCTAAGAAATGCCGCCCGAAAGCGCTCCTGTCTTTTCCGCCGATGGTTCTATCTTGCTCAGTATAGGGGAAAAACATGAGACATGCAAGGCAAATTTTGCAATAAGTTCCTCCTGCCCCCTGGAGTGCTTTTGTATCTTTACGCCAGAAAAGAGGACCTCCGTCCTGCGAAGGCCCTCTTTTTTCGTTACAGCCCCTCCCGCTCCATCAGCTGGGCATAGGTTTGAACCTGGAAGTCTGCCAGGGCGTTGATCTGCTCCCGCTCGCGGTCGGAGTAAGCGTCGTAGACGGCCACAGACTGGATGCCCGCGTTCTTGGCCGCCTCAATGCCAATCAGGGAGTCCTCAAACACCAGGCACTCCTCCGGGGCCGCCCCCAACTCTGACATCACCCGCAGATAAATCTCCGGGTTGGGCTTGATCTCTCTGGCGTCCTCCCGGGTGTACACCAGGGTAAACAGCTCGTCGATCTTTGCCTTGGCCAGCATGTTTACGTTCTGGGTGCGGTAGATGTCCATATTGCCCCGGCGGGTGGTGGTGGCGATGACCAAAGTAAAGCCCCGCTGCTTCAGCTTGTGGAGGAACACGTCGGCGTCCGGCTTATAGTCGATGACGTTTTTTAAAAATTCCTGGGCGATCTCATAGCGCAGGGTGTGGATTTCCTCCGGGGTCAAGAGACTGTTGTACTTCTCCCCCAGAAAGGCGCAGTAGTCCACATAGGGGCTGGCCGATTTGCTGAACCGGCGCAGGGCCTCGTCCCGCTGGGCCTGGACATCTCCCGCCTCCTCCCCGCCCAGGCGGGCAATCAGCGCCCGGTCCACGTCGTTCCACACCCCCACTGAGTCGATCAGGGTGCCATCCATGTCAAAGATAATCACTTTTTTGCCTTCCAGCATTATATACCGCTCCTTTGGAAAGCGGGGCGGCTCCGCCGTCCCGCTGGTTCTTAAATGATACCCCGGATTTCCGAGATATTGTCAATATGGTTATCCTCCAGATATTTCTCCATGCCGTCAATGACGTCCAGACACAGTCTGGGGTCCATAAAGTTGGCCGCGCCGATCTGTACCACCGTGGCCCCGGCCATGATAAACTCAATGGCGTCCTGCCAGGTGGTGATGCCCCCGATGCCCATTACCGGGATGGACAGGGCGTGGGCCACCTGGTGGACCATGCGCAGGGAGATGGGCTTGATGGCCGGGCCGGACAGGCCGGCGTAGACGTTGTCAAAGACGGGTTTGCGCTTTTTGATGTCGATGGCCATGGCCTGATAGGTGTTGGTCAGGGAGACGCCGTCGGCCCCCTCCTCCTGGCACACCCGGGCCAGGGCCACCACGTCCTCCGCGTTGGGGGACAGCTTGACCACCAGCTTGTGTTTGCAGATGGCCCGCACCTTCTTCACGATGTCCCGGGCGATCTCCGCCTTGAGGCCGAAACTCATGCACCCGGCCTTGGTGTTGGGGCAGGAGATGTTCAGCTCCAGCAGGTCCAGCTCGTGCTCGTTGAGCAAGGCCGCCCCCTCCAGGTAGTCCTCCTCCGAGTGCCCCCCCATGTTGACGATGTTCACCAGGTCCAGGGAGTTCATCCGGTCCAGGTCGCAGTCAATAAAGTGCTGAATCCCGGGGTTCTCCATGCCCACGCTGTTCATCACGCCGCTGGCCGTCTCCCACACCCGGATGCCGTCGTTGCCGGCGCAGGGGTGGAGGGTCAGGCCCTTGGAGCACAGCCCGCCCAGCTTTTGAATATCGAAATACTCGTTGAACTCCCTGCCAAAGCCGCAGGTCCCCGAGGCCAGGGCCACCGGGTTTTTAAAGGTCACGCCGGCAAAGACCGTCTCTAACCGCTTGCTCATGCGCCAAACACCTCCCAGCCTTCCATGACGGGGCCGTCCTTGCAGGCCCGCTTATTGCCGCTCCTGGTCTTGCAGGTACACACCAGACAGGCCCCGATGCCGCAGGCCATGCGGTTTTCCATGGACACGTAGACCTTGGCCTTGGCCCCGGCGTCTACACACTTTTTATACAGCACCTTCATCATAATCTCAGGCCCGCAGGCCATGATTACGTCGTATTGGGTGGGGTCGATATCGTCGGTGACAAAGCCGCCCACGTTGACAGTCACCTTATCCGCGACTTTCTCATACTCCTCCACCAGCATGGGCTGGCCGGAGAAGCCCAGGTAGACGTCTACCGTGCTGTCCGGGTGGGCCTTTTTCAGCTCCTTCGCCGTCAGGTACAGCGGGGCGACGCCCACGCCGCCCCCCACCAGGGCGATTTTGCCCTGGGCGGCGGGGAAACCGTTGCCATGGGGGCCGTCCAGCCTGATCTCCTCCCCCGGCTTCAGGTCCCGGAAGATTTCTGTCCCCTGACCCACCACCTTATATAGGAAGCTGACCGTTTTGCCGTCGGAGTCGAACACGCTGATGGGCCGGGACAGGACGGGGTACTGGTCCCAGGCCCGGAGCATGTAGAACTGACCCATTTTCGCCTCGTTGTCCGCCTCCACTTTCATAAAACAGAAGTCGTCCGCAACCACGCGGTTTTCTAAAATTTTTGCCATAAAATCCTCCTCGCTTTCCTTGGCAGGTCACTGGGCGTTGTACTTGCTCTCGTCCAGCTTCCCCTCGCTCTTGGCCACGCAGATGCTGGTCACCGCGTCGCCCACCACGTTCAGGGAGGTCACCAGCATCTCGATGGGCCGGTTGATGGCCAGAATCAGGGCGTAGGCCAGCAGGGCG
The DNA here is from genome assembly GCA_022798155.1 of Lawsonibacter sp. Lineage (GTDB taxonomy): Bacteria > Bacillota > Clostridia > Oscillospirales > Oscillospiraceae > Lawsonibacter. The sequence continues at coordinate 8,666 of JAAWLY010000067.1, forward strand.
GCGTCGTTGGTGAAGCCCACGCCGGACAGGATGGTAAACAGGATCACCGCGCCGGCGCCGGGGGCGGCGGGGGTGCCGGCGGAGGCGATGAGGGCCAGCAGGGCAATCACAACCAGCTGGGGGAAGGAGACAGGGTAGCCCGCGCAGCCGGCGATAAAGACGGTGGCTACCACCTGCATGATGGCGGTGCCGTTCATGTTGATGGTCATGCCCAGGGGCAGGACGAAGGAAGCGATGGTCTCATCCACGCCGAAGCCCTCCACGCAGGTCTTTTGGTTCAGGGGCAGGGTGGCGGCGCTGGAGGAGGTGGAGAAGCCGAAGATGGCCACATTTGCAATCTTTTTAATAAAGGTGATGGGGTTCTGCTTGGCCAGCACGGCCACAAACAGAGGGTAGCCCACCAGCAGGAAGAGGAAGAGCAGCACGGTGGTGACCACCACATAGGCCAGGGCGGGCTTGAGGTAGTTTACGCCGTAGCTGGCGAAGGTGCGGGTCAGCAGCATAAAGATGGCAACGGGGCCGAACTTGGAGACCACATAGTTTAAAAAGACCACCACCACGTCGTTGACCTCGGTAATCAGCTTTTTCAAAAGCTCGGTCTTCTCCTCGGGCAGGGCGTTCATGCACAGGCCCACCGCCACGGCCAAAAAGACGATAGACAGCACCGCCGTGTTGCTGGAGAAGGCGGTGGCGATGTTGGCGGGGACGATGTTCAGCACCACGTTCAGGGGGTTGGAGCCGGTGGAGCCCGCCGCGCCGGACAGGCCCTCCACCTGGGCGCTGAACAGGCCCATGTTATAGCATACAGTACCCACCGCGCAGGCCAGCACCAGGGCAAAAAAGGAGCACAGCAGGAAAATGCCGATGGTTTTCACCGAGATGCGTCCCAGGGTCCGCGCGTCGGAGATCTGCCCGATGGCCAGGGCGATGGAGGTGAACACCATGGGGACGATGACCAGCTGGAGGGACTTGATAAACAGCTGGCCCACGATGTAGAAGATCCCCAGGGCGCTCTCCGCCCCGGCCTGGGTGATGTCCTGGAAGAGCAGGTTGTTAATCATCGTCCAGGCAGCCCCGCTGCCCGAGCTGTTCAGCGATTCCCGCACAAACAGCAGAATCAGGCCGGCCGCCAGACCGCAGACCAGGGAAACAGTCATCTTTTTCGCCAGAGATGTGGTTGTGGTTTTCTTCATACAATTTCTCCTTTTCTCTCTGGCCGGGACAGGCTGCCCGGCCGCTCCTTCTTACACCTCATACACTACCCGGCCGCCGCAGATGGTGCAGCGCACCCTTCCATAAAGCTCCATGCCGATAAAGGGGGAGTTGCACGACTTGGAATGGAACTTGTCCTCCTCCACCGTCCACTTCTCCCGCTCGTCGAAGATCACCAGGTCGGCGGGAGCTCCGGCCTTCAGCGTGCCGCAGGGCAGGTTGTAGAACCTGGCGGGGTTGACGGTCATCTTCTCCAGCAGCTGGAGCATGGTCAGGTGCCCCTTGCGCACCAGGTTGGTTACCCCCAGGGCCAGGGCGGTCTCCAGGCCGATCATACCGCTGGGGGCCTGGGCCAGTCCCTTGGCCTTCTCCTCCCGGCTGTGGGGGGCGTGGTCGGTGGCGATAAAGTCGATGGTGCCGTCTTTCAGTCCCCGGATCAGGGCGTAGCGGTCGGCCTCGCACCGCAGGGGGGGATTGACCTTGGCCAGACTGCCCCGCTCCAAAACGGACTGCTCGGTGAGGGAGAAGTGCTGGGGGGTCACCTCGGCAAAAACGGGAGCGCTCAGCCCCTTCATAGCCCGGACCACATCCACCGACGCCCCGCTGCTGATGTGCTGGATATCCACCCGGGCCCCGGAGCGCAGGGCCAGCATACAGTCCCGGGCCACCAGCGACTCCTCCGCCAGGGCGGGGGCACCCCCCACCCCCAGCTGTCGGGAGACAGCGCCCTGGTTAACGCCGGGGCTGGCGATGAGGGCGGGGTCCTCCTCGTGGAGGCTGATGGGCACATCCAGCTCTCGGGCCAGCTTCATGGCCGCAAAGAGCAAGGCGGTATCCATGATGGGGATGCCGTCGTCGGTGAAGCCGGCGGCCCCCGCCGCCCGCAGGGCCCGCATGTCGGTGAGCTCTTTGCCCTGAAGGCCCTTGGTCACCGCCGCCGCGCTGTATACGCGGATAGGCAGCCGGCTCATCCGGCCGGTCAGCTCAGACAGGATCTCTGCCTCGTCCACCACCGGCTTGGTGTTGGCCATGCAGATCACAGAAGTAAAGCCTCCGGCCGCCGCGGCCGCCGCGCCGGTGACAATGTCCTCCTTATAGGTCAGGCCGGGGTCGCGGAAGTGGACGTGGATATCCACCAGCCCGGGAGCTACAATCTTCCCCTGGGCGTCGATGACCCGCCGGTAGTTTCCACTTTTGGGGAACTTCCCCAGCGCCTTGATTTTGCCGTCCTCCAGAACGACGTCCAGCGCCTCGTCTATGCCGGAGGCGGGGTCTACCACACGGCCGTCTTTAATCAGGATCATACCGCCGCTCCTTTCAAATACTCATAGATGACCCGGGC
>JAAWLY010000068.1 GCA_022798155.1 Lawsonibacter sp.
TCTCCACCCAGCACTACACCTTCGCCATCAACGCCTTTGTGGAGATGGTGCGCAAGGTGGGGATGGAGGAGTATGAGTTTTCCATGCTGGAGACCCGGACCTATGAGTGTATTGAAAATGTGCGGGACTACAAGAGCGAGCTTGGCATCCTGTATCTGGACGATTTTAACGAAAAATACCTGACTAAGCTCTTTGACGAGAACAATCTGGAATTCCATCCCCTGCGGGACTGCTCCACCTGCGTCTACCTGTGGGGGGAGCACCCTCTGGCCCGGCGGGAACAGCTCACCATGGCCGACCTGGAGCCCTACCCCTGCATCGCCTTTGAAATCGGCAAACAGAACTCCCTGTTTTTGTCGGAGGAGGTGATGAGCACCTACCAGTACCGCCAGCTGATCCGGGTGGGAGACCGGGCCACGGTGCTCAATCTGATGAAGGGCCTGAACGGCTATACCCTGTGCTCCGGCATCATCTGCCGCCCCCTCAACGGCTCAGAGTACACCACCATCCCCCTGGCCGAGGGGGGCGTCATGCACATTGGCTATATCCAGCGCCGGGCCAGCCAACTCAGCCGGTTGGGAAAGCTGTACCTGTCCGAGGTACGCAAGTCCATCCTCCTGTAAACATCCGCTTTGTTATAGAGAAAAGCTATAGCCCGCCCCTGATTTTGGGTATTAACACCTGGGGCGGGTTTTGTGCTATTCTTGGAACACGTCAAAGGAAAAGAGGAACGTTATGATTCAGCTGGAACACGTCTCTAAGCGCTTTGAGGCGGGGAAACAGACCGTGGAGGCCGTCAAGGACGTGACCCTTCACATCGAGAAAGGACAGATTGCCGGCATCATCGGCTTCTCCGGGGCGGGCAAGTCCACCCTGGCCCGGTGCATCAATCTGCTGGAGCGGCCCACCGAGGGGCGGGTCATCATCGGCGGCGAGGAACTCACCTCCATGAGCGAGCGGGCGCTGCGGGAGAAGCGGAAGAAGATCGGCATGATTTTTCAGCACTTCAACCTCTTCGCCTCCCGCACGGTATACGGCAACGTGGCCTACCCCTTAAAGGGGAGCGGCTACAGCCGGCAGGAGATCGACCGGAAGGTAAAGTCCCTGCTGGAGCTGGTGGGGCTGTCTGACAAGGCGGAGGCCTATCCCTCCCAACTGTCCGGGGGCCAGAAGCAGCGGGTGGCCATTGCCCGGGCCCTGGCCAACGACCCGGAGGTCCTGCTCAGCGACGAGGCCACCAGCGCCCTGGACCCGGAGACCACTCAGTCGATCCTCCGGCTGCTGAAAGAGGTCAACCGCACCCTGGGTATCACCATCGTCATCATCACCCATGAGATGCAGGTCATCAAGGAGATTTGCCAACGGGTGTATGTGATGGAGAGAGGGCGCGTTGTGGAGGAGGGCGACGTGTTCCACGTCTTTGCCTCCCCCCAGCAGGCCATCACCCGGCGGTTTGTGGAGAGCACCTCCAACCTCTCCCGCATCCGGGAGCTGCTGGACGACCCCGCCCGGCCCATCAAGCTGAAGCCCGGGGACTATCTGCTCCGGCTGAACTACCTGGAGCGCAGCACCTCCGAGGCGCTGATCTCCACCCTGTCCCGGCAGTTTGAGCTGGATATCAACATCCTGCTGGGCAACATCGAGCTCATCGACGGCAACCCCCTGGGGGGGCTGGTAGTCATCGCCGGGGGCGGCCACGACAAGGTGACCGCGGCGGCGGAGTACTTATCTCAGCGCAACGTATTGGTGGAGGTGATTTCCCATGGCTGAGCTGCTCAACCAAATCATTCCCGACGTGGTGGCCCGGTCGGACCAGCTGTGGCGGGCCTTCTGGGAGACCATCCAGATGGTGGGCATCTCCGGGGCCATCTCTGTGGTGCTGGGCATCCCCTTCGGGGTGTTCCTGTTTACCACCAAGGAGGGGGGCATCCTCCAGAACCGGCCCGTCAACTTCATCCTGGGCAAAATCTGCGATTTTTTTCGCTCCATCCCTTTTATCTTACTGGCTATCCTGCTGCTGGGGCTGAGCCGCCTGCTGGTGGGCTCCGGTATCGGCGTCAAGGGCGCCATCATCCCCCTGCTCTTTGGCACCATCCCCTTCCTGGGCCGGCAGACGGAGAGTGCTCTGGCCGAGGTGCCCTCCGGCCTGATTGAGGCGGCCCAGTCCATGGGCTCCTCCCCCTGGGAGATCATTTGGCGGGTCTACCTGCGGGAGGCCGTCCCCGGTATCACCCGGGGTGTTACCATCACTCTGGTCTCCCTCATCAACTTCACCGCCGTGGCCGGCACCATCGGCGCGGGCGGCCTGGGCAACTTTGCCGTGATGTACGGCCACAGCAAGCACCTGCCCCAGATCACCTGGACGGTGATTCTCATCATCGTCATTCTGGTGAGCCTGATCCAGTGGCTGGGCACCACCATCGCCAAAAAGGCGGTCCACTAATTTTATCTGTTCTCCCGCCTTTGAACCGGGATAATGGAATATATATGCCCTATTAAAGGAGGAACTTAAAATGAAAAAGAAGAATGTACTCTCACTCGCGCTGGCCGCGGCCCTGGCCCTGTCTCTGGCCGCCTGCGGCGGCGGAACCCCCGGCACCACCAGCACCCCCAGCAACAGCGGCAGCGGCGGAAGCTCCACCGCCGGCTCCAGCTCCGACGCTCCCAGCGGCGAGGTCACCGTTGTCACCGTAGGCGTGGTGGGCGCCAACAACCAGCAGTGGGACACCGTCAACGAGTTGCTGGCCAAAGAGAACATCCGCTGCGAGATGGTGGAATTCGCCGAGTACTCCCTGCCCAACAACGCCCTGGACGCCGGGGAGATCGACCTGAACGCCTTCCAGCACAAGGCCTATCTCAGCAACGAGATTGAAAAGATGGGCTATGACCTCTCCATTCTGGGCGACACCATCGTGGCCCCCCTGTCCCTGTACTCCGACAAGATCACCGACGTGAGCGAATTGAAGGAGGGGGACAAGATCGCCGTCCCCAGCGACGCCACCAACGAAGGCCGCTGCTTTAAGATTCTGGAATCCGCCGGCCTGCTGGAGGTGGACCCCGCCGCCGGCTACATGCCCGAGCTGAAGGACATCACCTCCAACCCCCTGAACCTGGAGTTTGTGGAGGTGGAGGCCTCCAACACCGCCAGCCTCCTGCCCGACGTGGCCGCCGCCTTTGTCAACGGGGCCCACGCCATTGACAACGGCCTGAAGCTGGAGGACGCCGTATACACCGAGCAGGTGGAGCCCGGCAGCGACAACCCCTACATCAACATCATCGCCTGCCGCACCGCCGACCTGGACAACGAGATCTACAAGAAGGTGCTGGAGGCCTACCAGTCTGAGGAGACCGCCCAGGCCATCCGGGACATCTACCAGGGCACCTACATCCCCGCGTTTTAAATTCCTTTTTCTTGCAGGAAAAAGGAGCCAAAAAGAGCTTTACCGGTTTCCACCCCCCAGGCGGGGGTGGAAACAAGCATATTTACGTTGAGGTGAATCAATATGGCAATCCATCCGCTGATCGAGCAAGACCGGGACTATATCGTCGCCCTGCGCCGCTGGTTCCACAGCCACCCGGAGCTGAGTATGAAAGAATTTGAGACTGCCAGGCGTATTGAAGAGGAGCTGAACGCCATCGGCATCCCCACCCGGCGGGTAGGGGGGACCGGGGTGTTGGGCACCATCCACGGCAAGCGGGGTCCGGGGAAAAAGATTGTCCTCCGGGCGGACACCGACGCCCTGCCCATCCAGGACGAAAAGACCGTCCCCTACGCCTCCACCTGCCCCGGCGTCATGCACGCCTGCGGCCACGACGCCCACACCGCCGCCCTCCTGGGGGCCGCCCGGGCCTTGAAAAAGCTGGAGAACTCCTTCTCCGGCGAGATCGCCCTGGTCTTTCAGCCCGGGGAGGAGTACGGCGCGGGGGCCGTCCTCTTTGTCCGGGACGGGGCCCTGGAGGGGGCGGACCGCTCCTTCGGCGTCCACCTCCAGTCCAACCTGCCGGTGGGCCAGGTGGCCATGAATCCCGGGGCGGAGAACGCCTCGGTAGACCACTTCACCATCCGCATCTCCGGCAAAAGCGCCCACGTCTCCACCCCTGAGCTGGGGGCGGACGCCCTCTACGCCGCCGCCCAGATCGTAACCGCCCTCCAGGGACTGGTGGGCCGGCTGAAAAATCCCACCGATCCCGCCCTCATCGGGGTGGGGGTGCTCCGCTCCGGTGAGGGCTACAACATCGTGGCCCGGGAAGCCGTCATCGAGGGGACGGTGCGCTGCTTCTCGGAGCAGACCCGGGCCATGATAAACGGGAAAATCGCCGATGCCGCCCGGAGCGTGGCCGCCCTGTACAACACTACCGCAGAGGTGGAAAACGAGTCCTTCACCCGGGCGCTCATCAACGACGCCGGGGTCTACGCCGAGGCCGCCCCTGTTATCGAGCAGGTGGTTGGAAAAGGCAAATTGGTGGCCAAGGAGCTGTCCCTGGGCGGGGACGACATGGCCGAGATCATCGCCGCTGTCCCCGGGGTATATGCCTTTGTGGGCAGCGGCAGCCAGGCCGTCCCCGGCTCCCAGCTGGCCCACCACACTCCCGGCTTTGACATAGACGAGGGCTGTCTGCCCATCGCGGCCAGCCTCTATACGGCCTTCGCGCTGGATCAGTTGACATAATTCTTCTTTGCTGGAGGAGAGACCACCCCTGAGTGCTTCTCAGGGGTGGTTTTGTTTTGTATTTTTTCCTGGCCTATAGGAGTGGAGATTCCCAGAGAAATGGATATTTTCCTCTTAAAGTCGAAGGATTGTAATTTTATTCCAATTTTGTAGAAATTTTAGAAAAAATAAGATTCGAAATTCCAATAAATTCCAGAAAATGACTTGCATAATCTGCCAAGTTATGATAAATTGTATATCGGTAGGTCGAAATGCACCGGGGATGCGCGAAGTCGGGAACTTTTGACTGCCAAAACAATATTTTTTGTAAAGGAGAAAATTAGAATGGAGAGTGCGAAACGGATCGTAGTAGCCGACACAGGCGTGGAATTCCGCAAGAGCCTTGTCCGAACGCTGACAGACGAGCCAGGCCTCCAGGTTGCCGGCGAGACGGGAGACGGCCCCGAATTGCTGCGCATGGTGCGGGAGCTAAAGCCCGACGCCCTGGTGATGGAGATGGTTCTCACCGGCATGGACGGGCTGGATGTTCTGGATGAACTGGCCAAATTCAAAGACCGGCCCCGCATTCTCATCCTGTCCAGCTATATCAAAGGCGGCGTGGTAGACATGGCGGCGGCCAAGGGAGCGGACTTCTACATGACAAAGCCCTGCCGGCTCTCTTCGGTGGGTGAGCGGCTGAGGCAGGTGATGTCTCCGGGGGGTCTCGAGCCGGAACAGGACAGCGGACCCAGCTTAGAAAGTCAGGTAACCGCCATCATTCATGAGGTGGGCGTCCCCGCCCACATCAAAGGCTACCAGTATCTGCGCGAGGCCATCATGATCGCCGTAAACGACATGGATGTGATCAACGCGGTGACCAAGGTGCTCTACCCCGAAATCGCCAAGCGTTTCGGCACCACCGCCAGCCGGGTAGAGCGGGCCATCCGCCACGCCATCGAGGTGGCCTGGGATCGGGGCGACCTGGAGACTTTGCAAAAGTATTTTGGCTACACCGTCTCCAACGCCAAGGGCAAGCCCACTAACTCTGAGTTCATTGCCATGATTGCCGACCGCCTCCAGCTGGAGCGGAAGAAGCGAACAAAATAATTTCTTGCCTTTTCGCCTGAAATCTGCTATATTTTTACTATCATATCCGCAAAAGATAAAGCGCCGGTCTCCCTGACGTGAAACCGGCCGCAGAAAGAGAGGCGAATCGGCAATGAACATTCAGTACACCCCAAAGGGGGTCTGCTCCCGCTCCTTCAGCATCGAGGTGGAAAACGGCGTGATCGGCTCCATCCAGGTGGAAGGGGGATGCAACGGCAACCTCAAGGGCCTGGCCGCCCTTTTGAAAGGCATGAAGGTGGAGGAGGCCATCCAGCGCATGGAGGGCATCCACTGCGGCGCAAAGCCCACCTCCTGTCCCGACCAGATGGCTCAGGCGCTGAAAACCGCCCTGTAACACACAGGCCCGGAACCGCACACGGTTCCGGGCCTGCTTTCTGTTATGCTTTGTCCTGGGCGATGAGCAGCTTCAGCGCCTCTACCCCGGCCGTTACCGCCGCCTGGGTGTTGTGGCTCTCCTTCTGGTCCAGGCCGGCCTTCTCCCGCTCCTGGTTCCAGATAACATGGAACACCGAGCCGCACCGCACCCGCCGGGCGGCCGCTACGGTGAACAGGGCCGCCGACTCCATCTCAGAGGCCAGCACCCCCAGCCGCTTCCAGGCCTCCCACTTCTGCTCCAGCTCATAGCTCACCGGCATCCGGAAGGGGGAGTGCTGGCCGTAGAAGGAGTCCTTGCACTGCACCACCCCCGCGTGCCAGGGACAGCCCAGCCCCTTACACGCCTCCACCAGGGCGGTGGTAACGGCAAAGTCCGGCACGGCGGGCCACTCGATGGGAGCATACTCCCGGCTGGTCCCCTCCATGCGCACCGCGCCGGTGGCCACCACCACGTCGCCGCTCTGCACCGACAGGTCGATCCCCCCGCAGGTGCCCACCCGGACAAAGGTGTGGGCGCCGATGTTGGCCAGCTCCTCCATGGCGATGGCGGCGGAGGGACCGCCGATGCCGGTGGACACCACGCTCACCTTCTCCCCCAGCAGCGCGCCGGTGTATGTGACATACTCCCGGTTGGCGGCCACCCGGACCGGATGGTCGAAGTGCTGGGCAATGGCCTCGCACCGGCCCGGGTCGCCAGGCAAAATGCAGTAGCCCCCCACGTCCCCCTGGGCGCACTGGATATGAAATTGCTTTTCCCGCGTCTGTTCGTTCATCCTGACCGCTCCCTTCCTGTTTGATATCCTATTTTACCACAAAGCGCCTTCCCTTGACAAGGCTAAACACCGGCTTGACCTTTCCTCAGCCGGACATTATAATGGCCTAGGCGCTGTTTGAAAAATGGAAATGTGCCCAACGGCGAGGAATTTTGTCTCCAGGCAAACACAATTTTTCGCCGGAATCCTGGATGGATTTCAAGAAAACTTGGGAAGCTTGGGGGCGAAAGGCCCGCCGTTTGGGCGTTTTGACATTTTTCAGACAAGCCCTGGTCTGCCTCTCTCCCACGGGAAAACTCCGGGGCAAAATGCATAAAATTCTCACTTTATTTCTCCGCCGCGTTTGTTCTTCTTGCATCTTGTCCCGTTTCGTTCTATAATAGATGGGTACAATTTATCGTTACCCGCCCTTTTTCTCCAACCAAGGAGGTCATCACTTTTGAAACGCTCTCTTTTGTTCCCCTGCACCCTGTGCCTGATTATCGGCCTGCTGGTGGGCATGCTGCTGCCAATCAGGCTGTGGACCGACAGCTCCCCCCGGCCCGTCGCCTCTAACAACGCCTTCACTCCGCCTCCAGTCTCCCCCAGCCAGTCTGAGAACTCCAGCTCCGCCGCCGCCCAGAAGGACCCCCTCAACGCGCTGGACAACTTCCCCCTTCTCAACACCGCCTGCAGCGTCAACCGCTGCATCCAGCAGGGCGACTGGACAGCCCTGTCCGCCTACGTCCATCCCGACCGAGGCGTCACCTTCACCCCCTACTCCACGGTGGACCCCAGATCTGACCTCACCTTCACCGCCAGCCAGATCAAGGGCCTGGGCAATGACCAAACGGTCTACACCTGGGGCGTGGAGGACGGCCGGGGCGACCCCATTCAGATGACCATGCTGGACTACTTCGCCCGGTATGTCTACGACTCTGATTACACCCAGGCCTCTGAAATCGGGGTGGACCGGATTATGACCGGCGGCAACGCCCTGGAAAACCTGGCCGAGGCCTACCCCGGCTGCCGCTTTGTGGATTTCAGCATCCCCAGCGCCGACCCGGTGAACGATGGACTGGACTGGTCCTCCCTGAAGCTGGTGTTTGAACCGGGAGCCGACGCCTGGTATCTGGTGGGCATTGTCCACGGGGAGTGGACCATTTAGAAACCCTGAACACCTCACACATACAGGGCAAGGGCACAGCCCTTGCCCTGCATCGCGAAAGGACGCAAAAGAAAGGACTTTGCGCTATGAATATTATCATCGTAGGCTGCGGCAAGGTGGGCTTCTCCCTGGCGGAGCAGCTGGTGCAGGAGGAGCATGACGTCACCGTTGTAGACAGCAACGAGGAGGCCCTGCGCCGGGCCGGCGACCAGCTGGATATTATGACGGTGCGGGGCAACGGCGTATCCGCCGCCTGCCTGCGGGAGGCCGGGGCCGGCGACGCCGACCTGCTGGTGGCCGCCACCAGCGCCGACGAGGTGAACATGGTGTGCTGCCTCACCGCCAAGGACCTGGGCACCAAACATACCATCGCCCGCATCCGCAATCAGGAGTACACCAGCAGCGTGGGCGAGCTGCGCCGCAACCTGAAAATCGACATGGCCATCAACCCAGAAAACACCACCGCCGTGGAGATCTCCCGGCTGCTCCGCTTCCCCTCCGCCGCCAACATCGAGACCTTCTGCCGGGGCAAGGTAGAGCTGATGGGCTTCCGGCTGCAGGAGGGCGACTTCCTGGTGGGCTCCCCCCTCTACTCCCTGCCCGATAAGGTGAAAAAGCTGGCCCTTCTCTTCTGCGCCGTGGACCGGGGGGGCGAGGTATCTATCCCCAACGGCTCTTTTGTCCCCAAGGCGGGGGATAAGCTGTACATGGTGGGCCGGCCGGACAGCCTGGACCAGTTTTTCCGTCTGCTGGGCCGCTACGCCCCCAAGGTGCGCCAGGTCTTTCTGGTGGGGGGCGGCAAGGTGTCTGTCTACCTGGCCAATATTCTGGACCACATGGGCATCCGCCTGAAAATCATCGAGCGCAGCGAGGAGCGCTGCCGCCTGCTCAGCGAGCGGTTCCCCCAGGTCACCGTCATCTGCGGCGACGGCACCGACTCAGAGCTGCTGGAGTCGGAAAACCTCACCGCCAGCGACGCCTTCGTGGCCCTCACCGACCGGGACGAGGACAACCTGATTATCTCCCTGTACGCCATGCAGCAGGGGATCAAAAAGGTGATTACCAAATGCAACCGGCAAAACTACGCCGGCATCGTCCGCTCCCTGGGCCTGGACAGCGTCATCTCCCCCAAATTCGTCACCGCCTCCAACATCGTCCATGTGGTGCGGGGACTGCAGAACTCCCAGGGCAGCGTGATGAACTCCCTCCACCGCATCGCCGGCGGCGGGGCCGAGGCCATGGAGTTTACCGTGGGACCCGGCACCCGGAACCTGGGCGTCCCGCTGAAGGACCTGGAGCTGCGGCCTGGCGTGCTGCTGGCCGTCATCGTCCGGAAAAACGAGATTATCATCCCCCAGGGCTCCTCCTCCCTCCAGGCGGAGGACCGGGTCATCATCATCGCCCGGGGGGGCGGCGTGCTGGACCTGAACGACATCTATAGCTCCGAATCCGTCGGAGGAGGGGCTGGAAAATGAACATAAAGCTGGTTTTAAAGCTGGTAGGCCGGGTGCTGCTGCTGGAGGCCGCCGCACTGGCTCTCCCTCTGGCGGTAGCCCTGCTCTACCGTGAAAGTCCCGTGCCCTTCCTGCTGGCCATCGCCATTGTGGCCTCCGTGGGGCTCGGCCTGTCCGCCCTGCCCGCCAAACCCCAGTTTTTTACCCGGGAGGGCTTTGTGGCGGTGGGCCTGATCTGGATTTTTACCGGGCTGGTGGGCTCTCTGCCCTTTATGCTCTCCGGGTGGTTTTCCACCCCCATGGACGCCATCTTTGAGTCCTGCTCCGGCTTTACCACCACCGGCTCCACCATCCTCACCGACATTGAGGCATTGCCCCGGGGCATCCTGTTCTGGCGGGCCTTCACCCACTGGCTGGGGGGCATGGGGGTGCTGGTGCTGGCCACCGCCATCGTCCCCAAGCTGGGCATCCGCTCCCACTACCTGACCCAGGCCGAGACCCCCGGGCCGGTGTTCTCCAAGCTGGTACCCAAGCAGTCCCAGACCTCTAAAATCCTCTACACCATGTACTTCGCCCTCACCGCCCTGGAGGTCCTCTGCCTGAAAATCGCCGGAATGCCCCTGTACGACGCCATGATCCACTCCTTCTCCACCGCGGGCACCGGCGGCTTCTCCAACCGCAACGCCAGCGTGGGGGCCTACAACAGCCTGGCCATCGACATTATCATCACGGTGTTCATGCTGCTGTTCTCCATCAACTTCGCCGTCTACTTCCTGATCCTCACCAAAAAGTGGCGGGAGGCCCTGGCCAGCGATGAGCTGCGCTTCTTCCTGTCCGTGGTGGCGGGGGCCACCGCCATCATCACCGTAGCCAACCTGCGCGTCTACGCCAGCCTGGGGGAGAGTTTGCGGTACACCGTGTTCCAGGTGGCCTCTATCATCTCCACCACCGGCTTTGGCACGGCGGACTTTGTCCTGTGGCCTCAGTTCTCCCAGCTGATTATCGTCCTGCTCATGTTCTGCGGGGCCAGCGCCGGGTCCACCGGCGGCGGTATGAAGTGTTCCCGGATACTTCTTCTCCTCCGGGCCATCCGCCGGGAGATCCACCGCATCACCCACCCCCGGTCGGTGGAGGTGGTCAAGCTGGACGGCAAGCTGGTCAGCGAGGCCACCCTACACACCCTGCTGGTCTTTCTGGGGGCCTATGTGGCCACCGTCTTTGCCGCCGCCCTGGTCATCTCCCTGGACGGGCAGTCCTTCGCCGTCTCCTTCAGCGCCGCCCTCACCTGCGTCAGCAACGTGGGCCCCGGCCTGGAGGCCATCGGCCCCAGCGGCAACTTTGCCGCCTTCTCCGGGCTGTCCAAGGGG
>JAAWLY010000069.1 GCA_022798155.1 Lawsonibacter sp.
GGCGAACATGTTCTTCTTGTAGGCCTCCACGCCGGGCTGGTTGAAGGGGTTGACCTCCAGCAGGTGGCCGGACAGGCCGCAGACGTACTCGAAGAAGTAGATCAGATAGCCCACGCTCTGCTCGCTGATCTGGGGCATTTCGATGAGCACGTTGGGAACGCCGCCGTCCACATGGGCCAGGATGGTGCCCCGCATAGCCTGCTCGGCCACAAAGGCCAAAGGCTTGCCGGACAGGAAGTTCAGCCCGTCCACATTGGCGGGGTCGTTGGGGATGGTGTACTCCCCGTCGGGGGTGAAGGAGACCACCGTCTCGAACATGACCCGCTCGCCGTCCTGGATATACTGGCCCATGGAGTGGAGGTCGGCGGTGAACTCCACACTGGCGGGGAACAGGCCCTTGCCGTCCTTGCCCTCGCTCTCGCCGTAAAGCTGCTTCCACCACTCGGCGAAGAAGCGGAACCGAGGCTCGTAGCCGGCCAGAACCTCGATGGCTTTGCCGCCCTGATACAGGCCGTGGCGGGCGGCGGCGTACTGCCACGCGGGGTTGTCCAGTCCGGGGACGGCCAGATCCTCCATGGCCTGGCGGGCGCCGCCCATCAGGGCCTCGATGTCGATGCCGGCCACGGCGATGGGCAGCAGGCCCACAGCGGTGAGGACGGAGTAGCGGCCGCCTACGTCGTCAGGCACCACGAACTCCTCGTAGCCCTCGGTATCGGCCAGACCCTTCAAAGCGCCCCGGGCCTTGTCGGTGGTGGCATAGATGCGCTCCTTGGCGCCCTCCTTGCCGTACTTCTCCTCCAGAAGGCCCTTGAAAATGCGGAAGGAAACGGCGGGCTCAGTGGTGGTGCCCGACTTGGAAATGACGTTGACGGAGAAGTCGCGGTTGCCGATAAGCTCCAGCAGCTCCAGCAGGGCGTCGGTGGACAGGCCGTTGCCGGCAAAGAAGATGTCGGGGGTGTCCTTCTTCTTCAGGTTGTAGTTCTGGGACTTCAAAACCTCAATCACCGCTCGGGCGCCCAAGTAGGAGCCGCCAATGCCGATGACCACCAGCACCTGGGACTGTTGCTGGATCTTCCTGGCCGCCGCCTGGATACGGGCGAACTCCTCCTTGTCGTAGTCCCGGGGCAGATACACCCAGCCGGTGAAATCGCCGCCAGGGCCGGTGTGGGTGGCCAGCATCTGGGCCGCCTTGGACAGCCGCTCCTCCCGAGAGGTGAGATAGTCCTCCGGGATAAAGCTATTGAGCTTGGAGAGATCAAGTTTTAACATGGAACATTCCTCCTGTGAAAGAATGGGATAACGCTGTTTTCATTATACCACACTCTTTGGGACATTTCACCAGTATTTTTGAATTTCTACCAGCCACAAAAATTTTTAGAGATTTAAAAAAATTAGGAATTTCCTATTGACAAACCACACCCAGTTCAGTATAATTACTTTTACCGTTTGGACGATTAGCTCAGCTGGTAGAGCATCCGCTTGACGTGCGGGAGGTCACAGGTTCAAGTCCTGTATCGTCCACCATAAGGTCGTTACTCCAACCATTGCCAAAAAATTTTTGTAAACGGTTGGAGATAACGGAGAAGATGTCCGTGAGCACGTTAGTGTCACGGGCTTTTTCTTGCTTTTGATGGATTAGCACATCTGTAAGCGGCGTTACTAAAACATCAAACGGCCTGGCAAACTCCGCGTAACACGCCCATCTTTTTCTACCCATAGTTTGGAAAAATCGCCTGGTTTAGCAACTTTTTAAGGAGGTCTTCTTCCAAACAGTAGGTTCTGCCGCAGTCCTCCATCAACTCCAATGCCTCTGACAGCCGTTCCGATATTCTCTCAAAAGCACATTCATGGCTTTGACCTCGCTGTCTATCGACGCCAACTGTTTGGCAATTTTCTGTTGCCCACTTTTCATGAGGTCGAGAGGGATGACGTCATTATAATGCGCCAATTTTTTCCGCTGATGTTCCAGCTTGTCTTTTTCCCGGCGCAACCCATCCAGCTCAGTTTCATACTTTTGCCGCTCGGTTTTAGGCGCTGTTTGAAAAATGGAAACATGCCCAACGGCGAGGGATTTCGCCGCCAGGCAAACACAATTTTTCGCAGGAATACTGGATGTATTTCAAGGAAAATTGGCAAAGTATGGCGGAAAAAGAGCCGACATTTGGGCATGTTGACATTTTTCAAACAAGCCCAAGTTTGCACTTCGTTTGCAATCTGGTCTAAACTTAACAATTCTGTCGACTTCCCTAATGTGCGTCAAGGGGACAAATGCCCCGCATTTATCCCCTTATACCCTTAACTTAATGACATTGCTGCTGGTGGCTGTTTTCTTGACAGCCGCCCTGCTTTTTGGTAAAATCATCTCAGTACGTGATAGAGGATGATTGCACCGTGAAAAAGCGCATATTTTCGGCCCTGCTGGCCCTGGTCATGTGCCTGGGCCTTCTGCCCGTCACCGCCTCGGCGGCGGAGGAAAAAAGCCTGCCCGACTGGTATTTCCTGTTCGCCATCTTTAAAAACGTGGACGCCGACGGCAAGGACAAAAACGGCAAGGCCGTGCATGTAAAATATTCCATGTCTCAGGACGAGGTGGATGTTATCCGGGACTTTGCCCAGGCGTTTGAAACGTATATGAATCAAGTTGGAGTAATGCGCGCCCATGTGGATGTGGTCGAGATCGACGAAACGCTCAGGGAATTGCAGGAGTCTACTCTTGGGTCATTTTGTGGTTCTAAGCAGGCAACTCCTCTTTTGAAGAGCAAGGTTGATTTGGACAAATACGACCATGTGACGTGTTTTGTCACCTTTGAAATGAGTCTGGGATATGGAGGTGTGACCGGCAACGAATTTGAAAATGGCACCGGCCATTCGTGTATCAATTTCTATAATCGAGAACAGATCCTAAACCTTTGGGCGGATTATTCTTGGAAGCCGGGTTATCCTGTCCATGAATATCTGCATTTTATGGAGCGGCTGAACAAAAAATGGGGCGAGGAGTTTGGCCTGCATGACGTTATGAATAATTTTTATGAACGTGTAGACGGCGAGTTTGAAGCGTGTTACACGGACCTCATATTGAATCAGGCTAAAGGGACCGCCGGAACAGGCGTACATCCCGCCGTCTGGCAGTATCCGCCCCATGTGATGCGGACCATGACGGAATTGAATGTTCCCTCCAGCGTTATCAGCGTGGGGGACGGAGCATTCCGAAGCTACGCCGGCTTGACTGACATAACGTTTTCTTCTGGCAACGCCAGCATTGGAGACAGAACATTTTGGGGGCTGAAAGCACTGAGCAGAGTGACCATTCCCACCAGCATGACCAGTATCGGATACGCCGCCTTTTGGGATACTGGCATAAAAGACGTCTATTACGCCGGGACGGCGGCCCAGTGGAAGGCCATAAAGATGGGCGACTTCAACGAGGCCCTGACCCGTGCCAACATCCACTATAACCACTTGATGGCGGACGTAAAGACCACCGACTGGTTTGCCAAGTACGTCCAGTGGGCCATGGGGAAGGGCATCGCCGCCGGGACCGGCGAGGGGAAGTTCTCCCCAGGCAAGAACTGCACCGTGGCGGAGGTCATGGCTTTCCTGTACAAGGCCTATGGCGCGCCGGAGGTGGGGAAAAATCCCTACTCCAACCTAAAGACCGGTGACTGGTATGCCAAGCCCGCCATCTGGGCTCATGAAAAGGGCCTGATCTCGGGAAGCAGCTTTACCGCCAGCACCCCCTGCACCCGGGCCATGGTAGTAGAGTATCTGTGGAAGCTGACGGGCAGCCCCGCCGCCCAGGCGGCCACCTTCGGCGATGTCCCCACCACCGCCTCCTACGCCCAGGCGGTGAACTGGGCGGTGGCCAGCGGGGTTACCGCCGGGGTCAAGGACAACCAGTTCGGCCCCGATGTGGTGTGTACCCGGGGGCAGATCGTTACCTTTCTTTATGCGGCCCTGGCAAAATAATTCAATCAAAGCTGTCAGCCCGGAGCGTTCGCGCTCCGGGCTCTTTTCATGAGGTAATCGGAGTTTTTCCGCCTTTGTGGTACGAAAACGTACAACTATCGGCCGACTTCCGGGAGAGGTAGGGGGATATTTTAACCGGCATGAGAAAGGAGAAGCGATGATGATGTTAGAAAAATCGGCAGAAGCTATGCCCCCAAAGGGGGAGTGGAAAGGATGAGCGACGCAGTTGTGGTGGCGCTGATCGGGCTGTGCGGGTCGGGGGCCGGCTCGCTGTTTGGGGTGCTGATGTCCAGCAAGCTGACCCAATACCGGCTGGAGCAGCTGGAGAAGCGGGTGCAGGCCCACAACAATCTGATCGAGCGCACCTACAAGCTGGAGGAGCGCACGGAGCTTCAGGAGGAGAAGATCAAGGTTGCCAACCACCGCATTGACGATCTGGCAAAGAGGTCGGAGGGATGAGAAAACTGCTGGATAAGCTGCGGGCCGTCCCTCACCTGTTTGCCAAGGTGATGGTGCTGTGGTGTGTGATCTGCGGCACCGCCGCCTCCGCCTACGCCATGCGCATCCTCTCCCGTACCGGCCACGACCCCGCCGCCCTGCTGGGGGTGGTCCTGGCCTTTTTTGGCGGGGAGCTGCTGCTGATGTGTTTAAAGACTGTCTTAAATCAAGGAAAGGATGAGAGAGATGAATGAGATCATTTTCAAGCGGCTGGGGGCGCTGTTGTCGGTTAAGTCCATTGTCACCCTGGTGCTTACCGGCGTGTTTGCCTATATGGCCTGCGCAGGCAGGATCAGCCAGGACTTTATGACCATCTACGCCGTGATTATCGCCTTTTACTTCGGCACCCAGAGCCAGAAGGTGCAGGACGTGGTGGATCAGGGGAGCGGTGAGCGGGCATGAGGCTGAGAAAACAGCTGCTGACCCAAAATGAATGCTACAGGACCGGAGGGACCCTCCGGCCCAGGGGGGTGATGGTCCACTCCACCGGGGCGGATAACCCCAGGGTGGCCCGGTATGTTCCAGGAGACGGTGAGATGGGCCGAAACACTGGCGGAAACCACTGGGATCAGCTCCGGCCTGGGGGGCGCCAGGTGTGTGTCCACGCCTTTGTGGGCAGGTTTGCCGACGGCGGAGTGGGCACTGTCCAGACCCTGCCCTGGAATATGCGGGGCTGGCACTGCGCGGGGAGCGCTAACAACACTCATATCGGGTTTGAGATCTGCGAGGACGGCCTGTGCGACCCCGCCTATTTTCAGGCTGTCTACCGGGAGGCGGCGGAGCTGACGGCTTACCTCTGCAAGGAGTACCGTCTGGACCCCTTGGCTGATGGGGTGGTCATCTGCCATCAGGAGGGATACCGCCGGGGACTGGCCTCTAACCACGCCGATGTGCTCCACTGGTTTCCCCGGCACGGCAGGACTATGGATGACTTCCGGGCGGATGTGGCCCGGATGCTGGAAGGAGAGGATGAAGAAGTGACATATGAGCAGTGGAAGGGGTATATGGACCGCTATCGGGAAGAGCTGGCCCGGGAGAAGCCTATCATGCCCGAGTTGATGGCTGACGCCAAGACTATGGGCCTTACAGACGGCACCCGCCCCAGGGACTTCGTAACCCGGGAGGAGGCCGCGGTGATGGCCCGGGCGGCGGCGAGAAAATAAGAGAGGAGGCTCGGGAAACTTCCGTTTCCCGAGCCTCTTTTTATTTCACCGCAACAGCTTCGATTTCAAACAGCCCGCCTTTGGGCAGCGCGGCTGCCTGCACGCAGGAGCGGGCAGGGGCCTCGCCGGGGAAGTACTTGGCGTAAATGGCGTTAATGGCGCCAAAGTCGTTCATGTCCGCTAAAAATACGGTGGTTTTGACCACGTCGGCCATGTCCATCCCGGCGGCGTTTAAAACGGACTTCAGGTTGTCCAGAGCCTGGGCGGCCTGGGCCTCTACCCCCTGGGGCAGCTCGCCGGTGGCGGGGACCAATCCCAGCTGGCCGGAGGTATACAGGGTGTTGCCCGCCAGCTTAGCGTGGCAGTAGGGACCCACCGCAGCAGGGGCGTTTGGAGCGGTAATGGTTTTATTCATGGAAACATCCTCCTAGCGTATCAGATGGTTTTATTATAGAGGTTTTTTGGGAAAAAGCAAGGGATAAAACTACTCTTCCTCCTCTTGAAGCACTTGGGGATCGGGGGGAATGACGGGCCTGTCCCCTTCCAGCTGATCGAAATAGTCCACATCCTGCAGCGTGGGCTTGCGGCGCCGGGCAATGGCCATAATGGTGGGGTAGAGGACGATGGCGATAAGTCCGCCGGAAAAACCGTTGTTGTACAGATTCATCCCGGCCACGGGGGATCCCGTGTACAGTACCACCGAGGAGTGGAGAAAGCCGGCCAGCACCCCATAGCCCCAGCCGAAGTAGCCGGCGATGGGGGCCAGGGTGGTGCAGAACAGGCAGGCCAGCTGAACCGCGGAGTCGTTCAGGGTCCAGTCCATCACTACGCTGCCCAGGGCTACCCCAGCCATAACGGGCAGGATGTTCAGGGCATGTTTGCCAAAGGCGGAAAAGCCCATGATGGTGAGGATACCCCCCACCGTGGGGCCGTTGAGGTCTCCGCCGGTCAGAAGAATGTAAGCCATGCCGATCAGGCCGTTTACGCCGGCGTTAATCACCACGGGGGCGGGGCCAAACATGCGCAGATAGTCGCTGGGGGCCCGGCCGCTGGTCTGGAGCAGACGGCGGTAGCCCGCCCAGGCCGCCCAGACCGGCTTTTTGGCAAAGAACAGCCCACCCAGGATCATCAGCATACACAGCGTGCCCAGCATCACACCGAAGGGTAGGTTGTAGCCCGTGGCCCAGCGGTAGTGGGTGGTGGGGTCCGCCCCCAGAGAGGCCATCAGCGGTACACAGATCAGGGCCACCAGACCGCAGGCGAAGCCCACGTTGTATAGGTTCATGCCGTTTTGGATGCGATAAGTATAGCTGGCCAAAGAGGGCATCATAAAGCCGATTAACACCCCCACCAGCAGGGCGCCAATAGGGCCGCCCCAGCCGTTGTCCAGGGCGATGTAGCTGACAATGGGGGCCAGGGCGGTTGACATCAGGCCGATGCCGATATTGCCCGCCAGGGGCTGTCTGCGCAGCTTGGCATAGAGCCAGGTGCCGGCCAGGATGGGCCAGATGTTTACAAAATTTTTGCCGAAGAGGGAGAAGCCGGACATCAGCCCCATCTCTACCAAGGTCATGCCGTTGAGGGTATCCCGGGCCAGGTAGAGCAGACAGACGCTGATGGCGGTGACAATGGCGGAGTTTACCAGTGCCGCTCCCGGCCCGGCAATGAGAATGTAGTCGGTAATCAGGGCGTCCTCGGTGGTGATGATGGTGTACAGGCCATGGAGGATGTTTTCCCCGCTGTCCAGGCCGATGAGAAGGCCGGTCACCCCCAACAGGAGGGTGTAGCCCCACAGATAGCGGAACATCTTGTCGTAGCGCGCTTGATGTTCGTGGTGCAGCAGATGGAAAAACTCCATGATTTTTAACCTCCGAAATAGGCTCTGGTCTGCTCCGCGTTGTTTCTGATTTCGTCGGCCAGGGCGTCCATGGAAGAGAATTTCCGCTCGCCCCGCAGCCGCTTATAAAACTCCATCCGGACCTGTCTGCCGTAGAGGGCACCGTCAAAGTCCAGGATGAAGCCTTCCACCGTCACTCGGCCGTCGTTGTCGGCCACGGTGGGGCGCACCCCCACGTTGGTAACCGCCGCCTGGCACTGGCCGTCGAACCACACCCGGGTGGCGTAAACTCCGAAAGCGGGGACGATGACCCGATCTGGAATCCGCAGGTTCACCGTGGGAAAGCCCAGGACGGAGCGGCCAATGCCCTTGCCGTGGCTCACCTGCTGGGTGAGGATGTGTGGATGGCCCAAAAATTCCCTTGCCCGCTCCATCTCCCCCTGGGCCACCAGGTTCCGGATGTAGGTGGAGGAGATGGTGATGCCGTCCTGCTCCACTTTTTCAATAATGTCACAGTCGATGCCCAGTTGGGCGCACTTTGCCTTCAGCCGCTCCGGATTGCCCCGGCCCATGTAGCCAAAGTGAAAGTCATGGCCGGCCACCACGTGGACCACACCCAGCTCCTGCACCAGGTACCGGACAATAAAGTCCTCCCAGTCCATGCGCTGCATGGCGTCGAAGGGGGCCACCACTACCTCTTGAATGCCGCAGAACTGGCGCATCAGCCAGACACGGTCCTCCACGCTGCTGAGCAGCGGCACAGCCTGACCGGTGATGACGGCAGTGGGGCTCTTATCAAAGGTGAAGGCGCAGGGAACGGCCTCCAGCCCCTCCGCCCGCTCCCTCACCTTCCGGAGCAGTGCCCTGTGGCCCAGGTGGACCCCGTCGAAAAAGCCCAGGGCGATGACGCGCCGTTGATTTTCCATAAATGATTACACCTCAAAAAAACTCTTGATTGTGGTCAGCTTGCCGTCCTTAGCCTGACACAGCGCCAAAAATTCTCCCCCCTGAGAATACGCCCTGTATTCGCCCGGGGCCAGGGAGGGGAGAACAGCGGTCATGCCGTTGCGCACCTTTTTCTCAGCACTGGGGGAGAGAGGCAGGGATTTTCGGTCACGAAAGAGGCAGTCCACCGGTCGGATGAGGGAAGCCGGATCCGCTGCTGCCTGTATCTGCTCCAGAGTGACGGCGTCCTCCAGGGAAAAGCCTGCCGCCATGGTACGGCGCAGGGAGGCCATGCACCCCCCGCAGCCCAGGGCTTGACCGATATCATGACACAGGGTGCGGATGTAAGTTCCCTTGGAGCAGCGCACCCGAATAATGTAAAGGTCTTCCCCTTGCTTTTCCATGATTTCCAAGGATTTTATGGACACCGGCCTGGCAGGCCGTTCTACTTCACGGCCCTTCCGGGCCAGCTCGTAGAGCTTCTTGCCGCCGATTTTGATGGCGGAGTACATAGGGGGAATCTGCTGGATATCCCCTCGGAATTTTTCCAGGGCTTCCTCCAGCTGTTTCTGCCTGATCTGGACGAGGCGCTCTTCCAGCACCTGGCCGGAGGTGTCTTGGGTATTGGTGATTACGCCTAGTTCTAAACCGGCGGTGTACTCCTTATCGGATTTCTCCGCAAACTCCACCGCCCGGGTAGCCCGGCCGATGAACACGGGCAGCACACCGGTGGCCATGGGGTCCAGAGTGCCCCCGTGCCCTACCCGCTTCTCGTGAAAAATCCCCCGCAGCTTGGCGCACACGTCCATAGAGGTCCAGCCGGCGGGTTTGTCGACGATCAGGATTCCGTTAGCCATGGCGTATCTGCTCGATGGCGTCGATCACCTTCTGGCGGACCTCCTCCATGGAGCCCTCCACCATGGCGCCGGCGGCGGCGGCGTGGCCGCCGCCCCCCAGCAGGGCGCAGACCTTGCTGGCGTTCAGGTCACCGGGGTCGGTGCGCAGGGAGATTTTCACCTCGTTGTCGCAGTGGTTCTCCTTCAAGGTGATGCCGTTTTTCACCCCGTCGATCTGACCCACAAAGGCGGAGATATCCTCCATGTCCCGCTCGTCGGCCCCCACCTGTTTGATTGTATCCTGGGTCAGGAAGACCAGGGCGGTGGCGCCGCCGTCCCGCAGCTCCAGGCTTTGGGTGAGCACGCTCTCCAGCTGGAGGCGTTTCAGGGTCTTGCCCCGAAAGTGCCGGCGGTTGACCGGGTAGGGGTCAAAGCCGGAGTCCATCAGATCGGCGGCCACCCGGTGGACGCTGGCGTCGGTGTTGCTGTACTGGAAGCAGCCGCAGTCGGTGGAGACCGCCACATACAGCGCCTCGCCGATCTCCGGGGTGATTTGGGCGAACTGCCGGACGATCTCGTAGATGATCTGGCCGCAGGCGGCTTTGTCGCTGTCCAGGCAGGTGGCCCTGGCGTAAAATTCCTGGGACCCGTGGTGGTCAACGGTCAGGTCCACCCGGTCCAGGTAGGGCTTGGCATTGTCCGGAAACATACTCCGGGCGGCCATGTCTACCGCCACCACGGTGTCCGGAGAAAATCCTGGCTGGGGGGTCAGGCCCTCCAGATAGGGGCTGAACAGGGAGCTGACCCCCTCATTTTCTAGAATGCAAGCCCGCTTGCCCACCTGGCGCAGGGCCCGGCACAGGCCCGCCGCGCAGCCCACCGTGTCGCCGTCGGGGCGCATGTGGGTCAGGATCAGATAGTTGTCATGGGCCGTCAGAAAATCGGCGGCCTGCTGTGTTGTGATTCTGTTTTTCATCAGTCATCCTCCAAAATAATGTGGGCGTTGGCCGGATTCTCCGGCTTGACCACCTCCGGGTCCCGGAGCATCTCCAGGATCTTGGCCCCCTTGGCCATGGAGTCGTCCTGGAAGAAGGTGAGCTCCGGGGTGTGGCGCAGGTTCAGTGACCGGCCCAGCTCCCGGCGGAGATAGCCCGCCGCCGATTTCAGCCCCTTGAGCACCTGGTCGCTGTCGCTTTTGTCCAGCACTGAGATGTAGACCTTGGCAAATTTCAGGTCCGGGGTGACGTCCACCGCCGTCACCGAGATCATCCCCGTCACCCGGGGGTCCTTCACCGTAGGAATGAGGACGGCCAGCTCCCGCTGGACCTCCTCGTTGATGCGTCCGATTCGATTGCCTGCCATGGTATCCTCCTTTGAATCATTCTAACGCCGCTCCCGCACGTCGGACCGTCCCATGAGATAGTCCAGGCTGACATCGAAAAAGTCAGCGATGGCCAACAGACCTGGGACGTCGGGGTAGCGTTCACGGTATTCATAGCATTGGTAGGAG
>JAAWLY010000070.1 GCA_022798155.1 Lawsonibacter sp.
TAGGGCTTGTTTGAAAAATGTCAAAAGGCCCAATCGGCGGGCCGTTCGCCCTCAGAGTATGTCAATATGCTCTCCGTTCAGCGCCTTGTTCATGCTGCGCACGGCGCAGAATTTGCCGCACATGGAGCAGGTGTCGTCCTGCTCCGGGGAGCGGTCCGCCCGGATAGCCTTGGCGGTCTCCGGGTCCAGGGCACAGGCCCACTGGCCCTCCCAGTCCAGCGCGCGGCGGGCGTCCCCCATCCGGTCGTCCATCTCCCGGGCCCCCCTGACCCCCTTGGCGATATCCGCGGCGTGGGCGGCGATCTTGCTGGCGATAATACCCTGCTTCACATCCTCCAGGTTGGGCAGGGCCAGGTGCTCCGCCGGGGTGACGTAGCACAAAAACGCCGCGCCGTTCATGGCGGCCACGGCCCCGCCGATGGCAGCGGTGATATGATCGTAGCCTGGGGCGATGTCGGTGACCAGGGGGCCCAGCACGTAGAAGGGCGCGCCCATGCAGATGGTCTGCTGAACCTTCATATTGGCGGCAATCTGGTCCAGCGGCACATGGCCCGGCCCCTCCACCATCACCTGCACATCCTTTTCCCAGGCCCGCTTGGTCAGCTCGCCCAGGCGGACCAGCTCCTCGATCTGGCACACATCGGTAGCGTCGGCCAGACAGCCGGGGCGGCAGGCGTCTCCCAGTGAGATGGTCACATCGTACTCCCGGCAGATGTCCAAAATCTCGTCATAGTACTCATAAAACGGGTTCTCCTCCCCCGTCATGCTCATCCAGGCAAAGACCAGCGAGCCGCCCCGGGAGACAATATTCATCTTTCGCCTGTGGGTTTTAATCTGGTCGATGGTCTTTCGGGTGATGCCGCAGTGGAGGGTGACAAAGTCCACCCCGTCCCGGGCGTGGAGGCGGACCACGTCGATAAAGTCTCTGGCGGTGAGGGTGTCCAGATCCCTCTGGTAGTGAATGACGCTGTCGTACACCGGGACAGTGCCGATCATGGCGGGACACTCCCGGGTCAGCTTTTGCCGGAAGGGCTGGGTGTCGCCGTGGCTGGACAGATCCATGATGGCCTCCGCCCCCATATCCACGGCGGAGAGTACTTTCTGCAGCTCCACCTCGTAATCCTTGCAGTCCCGGGAGACCCCCAGGTTCACGTTAATCTTGGTGCGGAGCATAGAGCCCACCCCCTGAGGGTCCAGACAGCGGTGGTTCTTGTTGGCGGGAATAACCGCCCTGCCCTGGGCCACCAGGGGGATCAGCTCCTGGACCGTCATGCGCTCCTTTTTCGCCACCGCCTCCAGCTGCGGGGTGACAATGCCCCGGCGGGCGGCGTCCATCTGGGTGGTGTAATTGCCTTCCATTGTGGTCTCCTCCTTATCTGGTAAATGGCCCGGACAGGGCAAAGGTGTGGTCCAGCGGGCCGCTGCCCTGTCCCAGGTTCAGCATGGCCCCCAGCGCCCCGGAGAGGTACTCCTTGGCCCGCTCCACAGCACTCTCCAAATCCCGGCCCAGGGCCAGGTTGGAGGCGATGGCGCTGGACAGGGTACAGCCGGTGCCGTGGGTGTTGGGGTTGTCAATCCGCCTGCCCCGGAACCACCGCCCTCGGCCCCCGGCATACAGGAAGTCGTTGGCGTCATTGAGCTGGTGGCCCCCCTTGCACAGCACGGCGCAGCCGCAGGCATCGTAGATGGATCGGGCGGCCTCCTCCATATCTCCGGCGCTGGCGATGCTCCGCCCGGAGAGCAGCTCCGTCTCCGGGATGTTGGGGGTGATTACAGCCGCCAAGGGGAACAGGCGGCCTTTCAGCGCATCCACCGCCCCCTGCGAAATCAGCCGGTCGCCGGAGGTGGCCACCATTACCGGGTCCACCACAATGTTTTTGGCCCCGTACTCCTCCAACTTCCCGGCGATGATCTGGATTAGGGGCACGCTGGCCACCATACCGGTCTTTACCGCGTCCGGGAAGATGTCGGTGAACACGCAGTCCAGCTGTTCCGCCAGGAAATCCGGGCTGGACTCCACAATACGCCTCACGCCAGTGGTGTTCTGGGCCACCAGAGCCGTGACGGCGCTCATGGCGTACACGCCGTGGGCGGTCATGGTCTTGAGATCGGCCTGGATACCGGCGCCTCCGCTGGGGTCGGTCCCAGCGATCGTCAATGCTGTTTTCATAACATTCTCCTTCCGCATTGAAGTTTTATAGAGCGGCGGAAGGTGGTGCCCCCAATCCGCCGCTTTGGAAATCAGCGGCGCTGATATTTCCCGATCTTCTGCTCGATGGTGAGGATCTCCCCCTGGGGGCGGTAGACCACCTTCACATAGGCGGATACCTTAGGCGCCCCCGCCCGGACCGCCACATGCTGGCACTCCTTGACGATGTCCATCAGTTGCTCGTAGCTCTCCCCCTCCACCGTGGTCTCAAAGGGCCCCACCTCATAGCGTAGCCCGGTGGAGGCGATGTAGGCGATGACCTCATCCACAATCCGGCACAGCTCCCGCTCGTTGGGGGCCTCCGGCAAAACCTGAATGGCAATACTGGCGCTCATAATCGTTCCTCCCTGAAATCAAAAATAGTCTCGCGGGCCAGACGGGAAAGCTCCGCCCAGTACTCCCCAGCGCTCTCGTCAAAAACGCCCACCACATAAAACCCTGCTCTCCCCGCCGTCTCGGCGGCATAGAGGGCGTCCTCATACACAGCGGCCTCCTCCGCCCGGCAGCCCAGCCGCTCCGCCGCCGCAAGGTAGACATCAGGCCGGTTTTTTCCCGCCCCCACCTCTTCGCAGGACAGCAGAAATTGAAAGTGCTCCAGCACCCCCAGCCGCCCCAAACAGTCCCGCATCAGGGAGCCCGCCGTGGCGGAGGCCACACACATCTGAACGCCCCTCCTCTCCAGCGCCTTCAAATATTCCCGGACTCCGGGTTTCAGCGGAATATCCTCCCGGTAGTGCCGCTCCATCAGGGCGTTGATCTCCAGGGACAGGCGCTTCGGCGTGCCCTCTAGGTCAAATTCCCGGAGGAACAGGGCGGCGGCCTCCGGGACCGTCATGGGCCTGATCCGCTCCAGCACATCCCGCGGAATGGGGGAGATCCCTTTCAGATGCAGGAACTCCCCGGCCAGACGCCTCCAGTAGGGCATAGAGTCCACCAGTGTGCCGTCCATGTCGAAAATAGCGTATCCTCTATCCACAGGCGGTCATCTCCCGGGACAGCCGGAGCAGCTCCGCCGCCGCCTGGCCGGGGTGCTCCGCCCCGAAAATGGCGGACACCACCGCCACGCCGTGGATACCGCTCCCGGCCAGCTCCGGCAGGTTGGCGGCGCTGATCCCCCCGATGGCCACCACCGGGATAGTCACCGCCTGGGTGATGGCCCGCAGTTGATCCAGGGACAGGTTGCGGGCGTCTTTTTTGGTGCTGGTGCCGAACACCGCCCCTACGCCGATGTAATCCGCTCCCGCCCGCTGGGCGGCAGCGGCCTCCTCCACCGTTCCGGCGGAGATGCCCAGAATCTTATCCGGGCCCAGCATGGCGCGGATGTCCCGGCCCCGGAGGTCGGACTGGCCCACATGGACGCCGTCGGCGTCCACCGCCAGGGCGATCTCCACGCTGTCGTTGACCACAAAGGGCACCCGGTATCGGGCGCACAGCTCCTTCAGTTCCCGGGCTTCCCGGACAAAGCCAGCCTCGTCCAGCTCCTTCTCCCGGAGCTGCAAAAAGGTCGCTCCCCCCTCCAGCACTTCCCGGCAGACCTCCGTCAGGCTCTGCTCCCGCAGCCAGCTCCGGTCGGTTACCGCATAGAGCTGCATGGAGGCCCGTATCTCCTCTTTAGAAAATTTCACAGCGAATCCTCTCCTTCAATTGCTGCTCCGTCAGGTTAAAGACGGCGTCGATGAGATCGGTGCGGAACGCGGCGTTTCCGGTGCCGTTTTTCAGCCTTCGCTCCTCCGCCAGCTCTCCGCACACCCCCATGGCAGCCACAGCGGCGGTCACGGCGCGGAAGGGCTCCTCCGGCAGCCCGCCGCAGAAGGCTCCGATCAAGCTGGTGAGCATACAGCCGCTCCCGGTGATTCGGGCCATAGTGGGACAGCCGTTGCGCAATACGGCGGTCTGCTCCCCGTCCGAGACCAGGTCCACCGCTCCGGACAGGGCGATTACGCCTCCGCTCTTCCAGGCCAGGGAGCGGACCAGCTCCGCCGCGCCGGGCAGGCTGTCCTCGGTGACGGCGTCCGCCGCCCCCACGTCCACCCCGCTGCCCAGGGCCTGCTGCCCGGCCAGAAAGCGTATCTCTGAGGCGTTGCCCCGGATGGCGGTAAAGCGCACCTCCTCCAGCAGCTTTCGGGCGGCCTCCCGGCGCAGCCGGGTCCCGCCGGCGGCCACCGGGTCCAGCACCACCGGCTTGCCCAGACGGTTTGCCTGTCTCCCCGCCAGCACCATGGAGTCCAGATGCTCAATGGCCCCCAGGTTGCACACCAGGGCCTGTACGCCCTCCACCGCCTCCTCCACCTCCCGGATATCCTGGGCCATGGAGGGAGAGCCGCCAGCGGCCAGAATGATGTTGGCACAGTCGTTCACCGTGACAAAGTTGGTAATGCACTGGACCAGAGGGACGCGCTCCCGCACCCGCCCCAGAGCCCGGGCCAGTTCCAGATTTCTCTCTCTCATACCGGACCGTCTCCGTTCAGCTGGTTCAGCATCCGCTCCAGGACACCGCTCCGCTTTAAAATCAGCACCACAGCAACCCCCATGGCCGCCCCCATCACCGCGGAGGGGGTATAGAAGGGGATGTAATAAAAGGGGGATTGGGCATCCAGGCCGTAAAACCACTTCATAAGCGGGTAGGCGGCCATAGCCCCGCACAGGCCGGTGCCGGCCACCTCCCCCGCAAAGACCAGCCAGATATTTTTGCTTCTTTGCCAGAGCAGCCCGCCCAAAACGGGGCCGAACACCGCCCCAACCACCGCCTGGATGGTGCGGCCGGTCATCATCCGCATCACGCCGCACAAAAAGGCGCTGGCACAGCCGTACCAGGGCCCCAAAAATACCGCCGCCAGCACGTCCACAAAGTGCTGGAAGGGGGCCATGGAGGGAAAATAGACGCAGGTGTTCAGCACAAAGGCCAGGCAGGCCAGCATGGCGGTCAGCACCATCTTTCTGGTTGCCGATGCCGCAGTTGTTTTCATAAAATGCACTCCTTATCCGAGAGAAAACGGCCAGTTGCAGCGACGCTTCCCCCAAAAATTGACGCGGCAGCCCCGCGTTGGAAGGTCGGTCGGGACTTACTGGCCCCCTCTCACGCCGGAACACGGCTTCCCATCGCTGTTATACCAGACTCAGGGCGCTCCCCCTCAGCCCGCCGCGGACGCCCGCGAACGCCGTTTCCCACCTCCTCAAAATGAGCGCACCAAAAAACAGGAGACGCCTGACCGGCGCCTCCTGTAAGACTCTTCTTTCTCAAGCTTCCTACGGCGGCATTATCCGCATCAGGTATAAGGGTCGAAGTTGGTGACTTCCTCTCAGCCTGCCGATACAAGCTCCCCTGTGATTGGATTGTATTTTTATTATACGCGCTCTTCGGGAAAATTGCAAGGTTTTTTTTACGATTCTTCCGGTCGCCAAGGCGTAATAAAATTCTATTCTTTAACAATGCCTAGCGATATTTTAGCAAATACCTGCTTTGTTTCAACATCGTACAATCGTTATATCTATACTTCGTTACGGATCCAAACCTGCAGATTTGTCCGGAGCATTTGAAGGAAAAACCTATCCAGGGCCACGCCCTGTGAGCCTTTTACCAAGGCCTGCGGCTGGGGATACAGCTGGGGGACGCCTGTCTGGAGAAAATTCAAACCGGACTTCGGTCCCTGAGCCAGCTGGGCAGAGGCCGGGCCTTGACGCTGGAGACGATGCCCATGGCGGCGAAGAGGGTGATAATGGAGGAGCCGCCATAGCTGATGAAGGGGAGGGTCAGGCCCATGACGGGCAGGACAAACAGGCACATGCCCACGTTAAAGGTGATCTGGGAAAGCAGCATCCCCGCCATGCCCATACAGACGTAGGCGTTGAAGGGGGAGCTGGCGTGCCGCCCCACCCAAAGGCACCGCAGGACGATGAGGGACAGCAGAAGCAGCAAGGCCATACAGCCCACCAGCCCCAGCTCCTCGCCGCACACGGCGTAGATAAAGTCGGTGTGCCGGGCGGGGAGGGCTTCCTTGTTGAGGGATTGGGTCTGGATCCCCTGGAGGTAGCCCTGGCCGAACAGCTTTCCGGAACCGATGGCCAGGATGGACCGGGTCTGATGCCAGCCCTTTCCCCTGACGTCCAAGCTGTGGTCCAGTACCACCCGGAAGCGCATGATGCGGTAGTCAGTCCACCAGCGGGTTTCAGGCAGGAAGAACAGCCAGAAAACCACCACGGCCAGCACCAGTCCGCCCCCAACCAGAGCAAACCAACGCAGCTTGACCCCGGAGGCCCAGGCCATAGAGACGAAAATCATCAAATAGATGACGCACATGCCGAAATCGCCGCAGACGGCGGCAATGAGCCCCAGCATAAAAACGGTGTGCCCGCCGACCTGGAGGATGGAGGGGAGAGAACTGATGTCCTGCTCCCGATCCTGAATTTTTACAATTTGCAGAGCCAGCAGCAGGATAAAGGATATCTTTACAATTTCGTTGGGCTGGATATCCATAGGAAACCTGGGAATCACGCGGGAAATTACCAGCCAGTTCAGGTTGCCGGAGTCGTAGTCCTCCCCCAGGGGGGTGAGGAGCAACAGGATGAAGCCCACGTTAAAGATCAGCAGCAGCTTCCAACGCTTCTCCAGAAAAATTTGAAAATCCACAAAGGTGAGCAGCACGTAGACCGCCACACCCAGCATGATCGCGATGGCCTGGATGAGCACGGGGCGGGGGATGAGCTGATCCTGATACTGGTACTGGGTGGCGGAGTAGATCAAAGCCAGCCCAAAGGTGCTGGCCGCTAGGCACAGGCCAAGCAGGACAACATCGCCCTTTTTAAAAAAATCCTTGATCGGAGAGAACAGGGCAGACAAGGCCTTACCTCCTTTATAGACAAGCTCCCTTAAAAAAGGAGACTGAAAAATCACCCATACATTTTATCACATTTTGGTGGAAAGGCAAACCCCATCTGTGCTATAATATCTATGAACCTGAAAATTTTCTGTGAACGGGGGAAGGGTGATGGAGCTTGTCACAAACAGCGAGTCTGAAACTGAGGCCCTGGGCGCCCGCCTGGCCGGGAAGCTGAAGCCGGGGGCGGTGGTCGCCTTCACCGGAGATTTGGGGGCGGGCAAGACCGCTTTCACTCGGGGTCTGGCCCTTGGTCTGGGGGTCACAGACCGGGTAACCAGCCCCACCTTTACCATCGTCAACGAGTACGAGGGGGGGAGGCTCCCCCTGTTCCACTTTGATATGTACCGCCTGGGCTCGGCCGACGAGCTGTTCGACATCGGCTGGGAGGACTACCTGGCCCGGGGCGGCGTGTGCGCCGTGGAGTGGAGCGAAAATGTGTCCGACGCTCTGGATGCGGGGGTTATCCAGGTGGATATCCGCCGGGGCGGTTCTGACAGCCAGCGGATGGTCAGCATTGAGGGGGTGGACCTGTGAATATTTTAGCCCTGGAGTCGTCAGCGGCGGCCTGTTCCGCCGCCCTGTGCCGGGACGGAGCGCTCATTGCCCAGTCCTTCCAGTGTAGCGGCCTGACCCACAGCCGCACGCTTCTGCCCATGGTGAATGACATGCTGAAAAACTGCGGGGAAAGCATCGACAATGTGGACGTGATCGCTGTGGCCGCCGGGCCCGGGTCCTTCACCGGGCTGCGCATCGGTGCGGCCACCGCCAAGGGGCTGGCCTGGGCCCAGGGAAAACCCTGCGCCCCCTGCTCCACCCTGGAGTCCATGGCCTGGCCTCTGGCCCACCTAGAGGGAAAGCTGATCGTCTGTGCCATGGACGCCCGGCGCAAGCAGGTGTACAACGCCCTGTTTCTGGCCCGGGGTAACGCCCTGGAGCGCCTGGCTCCCGACCGGGCCATTTCTCTGGCGGAGCTGGGGGAGGAGCTGAAAAAAATCCCGGAAGAAAAAATAGTCGTTGGCGACGGAGCCGATCTGTGTTATAATACCCTGAAAAAGGAAGTTCCCGGCCTGGCCCTGGCCCCGGACTGTCTCCGGATGCAGAGCGCCTGGGGAGTGGCCCGGGCGGCGGAGGAGCTGGTAAAGGCCGGCGGTCTGGTGTCTGGGGCGGAACTGGTTCCGGTGTATCACCGGCTGTCCCAGGCGGAGCGGGAGCGTTTGAAACGGGAAAATCGGGATATGTAGGGGCGGATATCATCCGCCCGTATTCCCGAAATTGTGTTTCGGCGGGCGGAGAATACCCGCCTCTACAGACAATGATCCAATATTTTAAAACGATATAAGGAGTAGATGACATGTATAACGAAAAGGTACACATCCTGGACCACCCGTTGCTTCAGCACAAGCTGACCATCCTCCGGGATGAGAACACCGGCGTGAAGGAATTTAGAGAGATTGTCTCTGAAATTGCCGCCCTGGAGTGCTACGAGGCCACCCGCGACCTGCCCTTGACCGATGTCGAGGTCAAGACTCCCATCACAACGGGCACCTTCAAAACCCTGGCGGGCAAGAAGCTGGCTGTGGTGCCCATTCTCCGGGCAGGGCTGGGCATGGTGGATGGTATTATCAAGATGATCCCCTCCGCCAAGGTGGGCCACATCGGCCTGTACCGTGACCCGGAGACCCACAAACCCGTGGAGTACTACTGCAAGATGCCCGCCGACATCGCCGAGCGGGACGTGATCGTGCTGGACCCCATGCTGGCCACCGGAGGCTCCGCCTCCGCCGCCATCACCTTTATCAAGGGCTACGGCTGCAAGCACATCAAGCTGATGAACGTGCTGGCCGCCCCCGAGGGCATTGAGTGCATCATGAAGGACCACCCCGACGTGGAAATCTACGTGGCGGGCGTGGACGAGAAGCTCAACGACCACGCCTACATCGTTCCCGGCCTGGGCGATGCGGGCGACCGCATTTTCGGCACGAGATAAAGGTAGAAAAAAACAGTTGACTCACTATGAACAAATACCGTCATATGATTATCAGGCCTCAATATCTCCATATGGACTAGAGCCTAACAATCCTACGCCTATCAATTTTGTATCAACAACATCAGACTATCTTTGTGTTATTACTGCGGTTACCAACCTTTTGCAATACTATCGTGATTTTATGAATGCTGATGTTTATGCGGAAAAGGTAAATTCAGTAAGTTCCTTACGACAGTATCTGGATCAAGGTGGGCCTGATAATGGATATGTCTACAATGGGGGAACGTACCTTAAACTAATCGTCGGACGTCATAATTATGATGGTCATATTAGGTCTGGACTTCAGGCATATTTCAATCGGTCTGATGTTGATACCTATACTGTAAATGCGACCAATCGAGGGAAAACAACCATCAATGATGTGAAAATGCAGCTTAACACCTATGCACGCCCTGTAGTACTTGGTATAAATACCAGTGCTATAAAGCCGGACTCAATAACTGGTCACGCAGTTTTAGCATATTCCTATGCAGAAACCTCTCTTACAACGTACTTTATCACCAATGATGGGTGGGGGAGTAATTACTGCTTCATCTGCGCAGATGATATTTTACTAAATTGGCTCGATATGTTGTATCTTTCATGAAGTGATGAAGATAAGAAAAAAATTTGTTTTCGCGATGATAGCTTTTATTTTCGTGATTGTGGCTTTCTATTGCTTTTGGAGTGAGTTAAAGTTTACCGCTGAACGTGAGGTTGAACATTATTTGTCAAGTATTACAACTGACGGACTTTCCAAAATTTTGATTTGGGGTTTTGGAGAAGATGTGGAGCTCTCTTCCCTTGAGGACCAAGAGGAGATTCTAAGTCATCTCTCCAAAATTACAGCAAATATGGGGAGTC
This sequence comes from Lawsonibacter sp., assembly GCA_022798155.1. Taxonomy (GTDB): domain Bacteria; phylum Bacillota; class Clostridia; order Oscillospirales; family Oscillospiraceae; genus Lawsonibacter. Next base: position 9,977 of record JAAWLY010000070.1, read on the forward strand.
ATAAGGCTGATACAAAAGCGTTAGGTGGTATCGTACTTGAAATTAAGTTGATTTACATCAATGGTAATGAAGAAAAAATAACTCTTCCAGCTTTTACATATCCTACCTTATTGGGGCGTCAAGATTTTTATCTCTCAATAGAGGGAGAGGATTTGTGGGAGCCATTTGAACAATATTTTAAGCTCTTGAGGAATTGAAGTAATCATAACAAGGCCATTCGCAATTGATACTTTTTCAGTTGCCTATGTACATCAGGCCCCTCTGTACGGCTGTGCGGAGGGGCTTGACATTTTGAAGCCGCCGTGATATGCTGTTCCCAACAAACAGATGGGAGGCGGGAAGATGCGCAAAACCACTTGCTGATTCCGTGACAGGGACATTTTAGGAGAGCCGTCATAGCGGCTCTGTTCTGTCATGGGTTCGCAGGAGGAAAGGCGCAGTCTTCCCCTTTCGGCTCATATTGGGCGTACCGCGCCCTTCTGCCGCCGTGAAAGGGAAAGTCCCTCTTGCGGCTTTTTCGCGCCCAGG
>JAAWLY010000071.1 GCA_022798155.1 Lawsonibacter sp.
ATTCTGAACGGTATCCGGGCCGAGGACATCCACTTCGAGGGCTCCCTGGGGGCCCCCTCCGACGTCTCTTACCATCCCGGCCGCTTTGCCACAATTTGGTGCGGCACCAATCAGGTGGGCGTGATGGGCCAGATCCACCCCAACGTGGCGAAAAACTTTGGCGTGGACGGGGAGCTGTACTGCGCTGAGTTGAGTTTCGATTCCCTGTACTATCACGCCATGGGTCCCGACCCCGAGTACGTCCCCCTGCCCAGGTTCCCCTCGGTCACCCGGGACATCGCCGTGGTGTGCGATGAGTCTGTCACCGTGGGCACGCTGGAGAACGCCATCCGCAAGGGGGCCAAGGGGCTCCTCAAAGAAGCCGCCCTCTTCGACATCTACCGGGGTAAGGGCATCGACGAGGGCAAGAAGTCGGTGGCCTTCAGCCTGGTCCTCCGCTCCGACGACCGCTCCCTCACCAGCGAGGAGGCCGACGAGGATATCACATCCATCCTGGAGGCGCTGGAAAAAGAGTGCGGGGCGAAGCTGCGGTAAGGAGGATAGTATGATCCGTTTTGAATGCGACTACACCACCGGGGCTCACCCCAAGATCCTGGAGGCCCTGGTAAACAGCAACAGTGAGGCCACCCCTGGCTATGGGGTGGACATCCACTGCGAACACGCCCGGGCCATGCTCCGGGAGCTGTGCCAGGCCCCCGACGCCGGGGTCCACTTCCTGGTGGGCGGCACCCAGGCCAACACCACCATCATTGCCGCCGCCCTGCGGCCCCACCAGGGGGCGCTGTGCGCCGAAACGGGCCACATCAACACCCACGAGTCCGGGGCCATCGAGTCCACCGGCCACAAAGTTCTGGCGCTGCCCGCCGAAAGCGGCAAGATCACCGCCGGGCAGATCGACCAGTACTGCCAGGACCACTACGACAACGTGGCCTGGGAGCACATGGTCCAGCCGGGGATGGTCTACCTGTCCCACCCCACCGAGCTGGGGACTGTATACACCCTGGCGGAGCTGGAGGCCATCCACGAGGTCTGTGTTCGGTGGCGGCTGCCCCTGTTCGTGGACGGGGCCCGGCTGGCCTGCGGCCTGGCGGCGTCGGACATCACCCTGCCCGATTTGGCCCGGCTGTGCGATACGTTCTACCTGGGGGGCACCAAAGCGGGGCTGCTCTTCGGGGAAGCGGTGGTCATCCCCAACCCCAATCTAAACCACGATTTCCGCTATCTTATCAAGCAGCACGGCGGGATGCTGGCCAAGGGCCGGCTGCTGGGGGTGCAGTTTGAGGCCTTCCTCACCGACGGGCTGTTCCTGGAAATTGGCCGAAAGGAGGTAGCCCAGGCTCTGCGCATCCGGGACGCCTTCCAGGCCGAGGGCTGTCCTCTCTTTGTGGACTCCGCCACCAACCAGCAGTTCCCCGTGCTGACCAACGGCGCGGTGTCGGTCCTGAAGAGCAAATACTCCTTTGAGGTCTGGGAGAAGGTAGACCAGGCCCGCACCGCCGTCCGGTTCTGCACCTCCTGGTCCACCACGGACGCGGACGTGGACGCGCTGATAGAAGACATCCGGGGGCTTCCATGAGACGGTGCCTTTCTCTGCTGCTGGCCCTGGTCCTGCTGCTGCCGGGGTGCGGAAAAAAGGAAGATGAGGCCACTACTCAGCCCTGCGAGGTCATCGCCCGGGTCATGTGGGCCTGTACCTCTGAATGCGGGGAGGACGACAGCCTGTTTCGCTGGTATCTCTATGCTGGAATGCAGCAACAGGGATTCGGCGAGGAGGAGGAATACCACAGCGACGAGGAAATGAACACTCTCCTCTCTGATTTCTACGGTCTGGAGGATCTGGACTGGTATGACGCGGCCATCGTCCGCATGGAAGGGGTCAGAGCCTTTGAACTGGCTGTGCTCTCGGTGCCGAAGGACAAACAGGATACGGTTGTAAAAGCCTTCCAGGCGCATCTGCTGGACCGGCAGGGGGCCTTTACCGGCTATGCCCCCGAGCAGGCCGCCCTGGTGGAGAACGGCAAGGTAATCACCTGCGGCCAGGAGGTGGCCCTGCTCATCTGCGAGAATGTCCCCGACGCCCAGAGCGCCTTTGAGCGCTGCTACGGCGACGGCGTCTTCGCCGAGGGGGTCCCGGATTTCCTCCGGCCTGAGCCGGAAAAGCGCCCTGACGGGCGCTATGTGTACACCGACCCGGAGACCGACGACATGACCCTCTTTGACAGCTCCGCCATCCTGGCCGCCTGGGAGAGCGGGGACGACTCCGGGCTGTCCAAGCAGGACAAGGCGGTCCTGAAAGCGGCGGAGGCGGTCTTTGAGGAATGCGTCACCCCGGAGATGTCCGACTACGACAAGGAGCTGGCCCTGTACGCCTGGCTTACCGGGAATGTCACCTACGACCAGACTCACTATGAGAAACAGGGCGCGCCCCGGACCTCCTACGAGCCCTACGGCCCGCTGATTGAGGGCAGGGGAGTCTGTCTGGGCTACGCCGAGACCTTCCGGCTGCTGATGGATATGGCGGGGATTGAATGTATCACTGTCACCGGGGCGGGCTTCCGGAACCGGGAGAACCACGCCTGGAACATGGTGAAGCTCAGCGGGGAGTGGTACTGTGTGGATTCAACATGGGATCACGTTCCCGTTGGCCCGCCTGACGGTCCGGAAAATCCTATCCAGTATGCCAACTATTTTAATGTCACCAGCCAGCACATGGCCGACACCGACCACCAGTGGGACTATGACAGCGTCCCCGAGGCCACGGCGGAGGACGGTGGCCGCCCCTGAACCGTGAAAAACCGCCCCCCGGCGCAGGCCGGAGGGCGGTTTCAATGTATACAGACTTACAGGGGGACGCCCAGCACGGGGAACAGGAACCGGACCACTACGCCGGCAATCAGCAGCGAGAGGATGACACGCTCTACCCAGATGATGACGATATCTTTCAGGGAGATGTCGATGTCGGTACCCAGCACGCAGGGGATGGAGGCGGAGAAGAACAGCACCTCAGACACGCAGAGAATGGCAATCACATACTGAGACATGGGGGAGCCCTCGCCCACGATGCCCACGGGAAGGAACATCTCAGCCAGACTGATGGCGCAGGCCTTGCCCATCATAACGGCCTCGGAACCAAAGCCCAGAAGCAGGGCAAAGGGGACAAAGATGTAGCCAATGATGGTGAACAGGGGGGTGTACTCCGCCAGCAGCAGACCCAAAAAGCCGATGGACATGAGGGAGGGGCCGATACCCAGGGCCATATTCAGGCCGTCGATAAAGTTCTCGGTCAGGCCTTCCACAATGCCAGGGGCGTTGGAGCAGGCCTCCAGGCCCTCACTCACGGCGGTGGAGACCAGCTTGCCCCGCTCAGGGACGGGCTCAGGGATGGTGTTCATCCCGTTATAGCCGGTGTCCGGCTTCCGGGACAGGGGGTAGATGCGGGTGGTGATAGCCGTGACGATGAAGGTAATGATCAGGGTGGACCAGAAGTAGAGATTCCAGTGGTTCTCCAGCAGGCCGGCGGAGCGGGCCACAATAATCATAAAGGTGGCGGATACGGTGGAGAAGCCGGTGGCGATGATGGAGGCCTCCTTGGTGGAGTAGAAGCCCTCTTTATACACCCGGTTGGTGATGAGCAGGCCCACGGAGTAGCTGCCCACGAAGGAAGCCACAGCGTCCACAGCGGAGCGGCCGGGGGTCTTCCACACGGGGCGCATGACGGGCCGCATAAACACGCCGATGAACTCCATCAGGCCGTAATTGATGAGGAAGGACAGGAACACCGCGCCCACAGGCACCAGGGAGGTGACGGGGACCACCACCTTGCCGTAGATGAAGGGGAGCATGTTGGTGTCATACCAGCGCGCAGGGCCGGCCTTGGTCAGCCAGATGATGAGGAAGGGGATGGCCAACAGCTTCAGGATAGAGAACACCGTGGTCACCTTGTCTTTGTTCCAGGTCTTGCGGAGGAAGGGCAGCACTGCGCCCACCGTCACAATAACCGCGCCGTAGACCACGTCGAAGAAGGGAATGGACCGGATGGTGGTGACGATGTGGTCCACCGGAATGGAGTTGCTCCCATTGAAGGGAACCGTAATAAAGAACATAAAGATGCCGATGGCGTTTAGGACAATAAATTTTGCGATGTTGGAGCCGCTTTTTGCTTTCTCGCTCATACTGTTACCTCCTGCACAATTTTGTAAGAAACCGTCCTTTGGGCCGGCCTCTTCTTCCACCGTTCATTCACAGTTTCTTAACAAATGGCATTATAGCACCTCCGCCTCCCCTTTGCAAGGTTCCTTCCTGTTTTCTTTCATTTTTTAAGCGGAAAGCAAACTGTCTCCCGGCAGAGCCGGGAGACAGCGCGCTTTATTCCGTTTCCTTCATCAGCAGATACATGACCGCTTTCTGGGCGTGGAGGCGGTTCTCCGCCTCGTCGAAGATCTCCTCCGCATGGGCCTCGAAGACCTCCTCGGTGATCTCCTCCCCCCGGTGGGCGGGCAGGCAGTGCTGCACCATGCAGCCCTCATTGGTCAGCGCCATCAGATTCGCGTCCACGCAGTAGCCCTGGAAGGCCTTCTCCCGCACCGCCTTCTCCTCCTCCTGGCCCATAGAGGCCCACACGTCGGTAAACACCACGTCGGCGCCCGCAGCGGCGTCTTTGGGGGCACGGCAGAGAGAGAACTTATGGGCGGGGCTGCTCTTGGCAAACTCCAGCACCTGCTGGTCGGGGTCGTAGCCCTCAGGGCAGGCCACCGCCACCTCCATCCCCATTTTCAGCCCGCCCACAATCAGGGAGTTGGCCATGTTGTTGCCGTCGCCGATGTAGCACAGCTTCAGTCCCTCCAGCGCCGCCTTGTGCTCCCGGACGGTGAGCAGGTCGGCCAGCACCTGGCAGGGGTGGCAGAAGTCAGTCAGGCCGTTGATTACCGGGATGCTGGCGCATTTGGCCAGCTCCTCCACCTCGTTCTGGCCAAAGGTGCGGATCATGATGCCGTCGCAGTAGCGGCTGAGCACCCGGGCGGTGTCCTGAACCGGCTCCCCCCGGCCAATCTGGCTCTCCTTGCCCGACAGAAACAGGGCGTGGCCTCCCAGCTGGAACATGCCCGTCTCAAAGGACACCCGGGTCCGGGTGGAGTTCTTCTCGAAAATCATGGCCAGGGTCTTGCCCTCCAGGTACTTCTGGGGGATGTTGTGCTTCTTCTCATATTTCAGCTGGTCCGCTGTGTTCAAAATATCGGTAATGTCCTGGGCGGACAGGTCCAGCAGTTTTAACAGGTCTTTTTTCATGGTCTCCGCTCCTCACGAATGTTGATTTGCGTGCAGGGGCGCATATTATGCGCCCACGGGCGGCCACAGGCCGCCCCTACGCGGTATGTACGGGCGGATGATGTCCACCCGTACAAAAATCAGCTCAGCGTTTCCCTCAAAATCGCCAGCCCCTTGTCCATCTCCTCCTGGGTGATGGTCAGCGGGGGCAGGAAGCGCAGGCCGGGGCCGGCGGTGAGTACCAGCAGGCCGTTTTCAATCAGCTTGGCGGCCAGCTCCTGGTTGCTCTTATCTCCTTTCACCTCAATGCCGATCATCAGGCCCAGTCCCCGGGTCTTGCCCAGGCAGGGCAGGTTCATCTCCTCCACCTGGGCCCGGAGGTAGGCCCCTTTCTCCCTCACCTGGGCCAGGAAGACGTCGTCCAGCCGCTCCAGCACATGGCAGGCGGCGGCGGCGGCGATGGGGTTGCCCCCGAAGGTAGTGCCGTGGGTGCCGGGGGAGAAAACAGCCTTGCACTTCTCATTGGCCATCACGCCGCCGAAGGGCAGGCCGCCGGCAATCCCCTTGGCGAAGGAGACCACGTCAGGCTGGATATTATACTGCTGGAAGGCGAACAGCGTCCCTGTGCGGCCCACGCCGGTCTGGACCTCGTCAATCAGGAGCAGCCAGTCCCGTTTGGCGCACAGGTCGGCCACCTTCTGGACAAACTCCTGCTCCAGGGGCAGCACACCTCCCTCCCCCTGGACCAGCTCCATCATGACCGCGCACACATCGTGGCCGGCCACCGCCTCTACGCTGTCCAAGTCGTTGGCGTCGGCGTAGCGGAAGCCCTCGGTGAAGGGGAAGAAGTAGTTGTGGAACTTGTCCTGGCCGGTGGCGGCCAGGGTGGTGATGGTGCGGCCGTGGAAAGAGTTGTGCAGGGTGATTACCGTTCCCCGGCCCTTGCCGTATTTGTCAAAGGACCACTTCCGGGCCAGCTTAATCATGGCCTCGTTGCCCTCCGCCCCGGAGTTGGCGAACATCACGTTAGCCATACCGGTGCGGGTACACAGCGCCTGGGCCGCCAGGGCATAGGGGGCGGTATAAAACAGGTTGGAGATGTGGGCCAGCTTTCCCGCCTGATCGGCCACGGCCTTCAGCCAGCCCTCGTCGGCGTGGCCCAGGGAGGTCACCCCAATACCGGAGGTAAAGTCGATGTACTCCCTGCCGTTCACATCCCACAGAGTGGCCCCCCTCCCGTGGTCAATGGCCACGGGGAAGCGGCCATAGGAGTGCATAACGTACTGCTCGTCCAGGTTCTTAATCTCTTCAAAGGTCATGGGGGTTCCTCCTTGTTGGCGTGTAGGGGCCGCCGCCCTCGGCGGCCCGCTGTTCCATGCAGATACCCGTATAAGACGGGCCGCCGAGGGCGGCGGCCCCTACAGAAAAACCGGTTCTCTCAATTGGTCAGCATAGTCCCGATGCCGGCGTCGGACAGCAGCTCAATGAGGATGGAGTGCTCCACCCGGCCGTCCAGAATGACAGCGGACCTCACCCCGGAGCGGACGCTCTCCACGCAGCAGTCCACCTTGGGAATCATGCCACCGGAGATGACCCCCTCCCGCACCAGAGCAGGGACAGAAGACAGGTGCAGCTCCGGAATAAGGGTGGACTCGTCCTTGGGGTCCCGGAGCAGCCCCCGCACATCGGTGAGCAGCAGCAGCCGCTCCGCCTCCAGGGCGGTGGCCAGCTTGGCGGCGGCGGTGTCGGCGTTGATGTTGTAGGCAGTGGGGCCGTCAGTCCCCTGAGCCACGGTGGCCACCACGGGGATATAGCCGCTGTTCAGGGCGTCCACCACGGGGGCGGGGTCCACGGTGTGGATCTCGCCCACCAGGCCGTATTTCTCGTCCAGCACCTTGGCCTGAAACAGCCCGCCGTCCAGGCCGCACAGGCCCAGCGCCCGGCCCCCCAGCCGGTTCAGGGTGGCGGTCAGGTTCTTGTTCACCTGGCCGCAGAGAATCTGCTGGACGATCTCCATGGTCTCCTGGTCGGTGTACCGCAGGCCGTCCACAAATTTGGACTCCTTGCCGATCTTTTTCAGCATCTGGCTGATCTCCGGCCCGCCGCCGTGGACCACCACCACCCGGACCCCCACCAGGGAAAGCAGAATCACGTCGGAGATGACGGCCTGGCGCAGCTCCTGGGAAATCATGGCGTTGCCGCCGTATTTGACCACCACCGTTTTGCCGGTGTACTTCTGGATATAGGGCAGGGCCTCCGCCAGGACATGGGCCCGGTCGATCTCATTGAAGGACATGGATATTACCTCCTGGATTAGATGTAGGGGCGGATAGCATCCGCCCGTCAAATTTTTGCTGCACCCTGCGGGCGGATCATATCCGTCCCTACAGAATCACGCCTCAGGTCCGGTAATCCCCGTTGATGCGCACGTAGTCGTAGGTCAGGTCGCAGCCCCAGCACTCGGCCTCGTCGTCCCCCTCATTCAGGTTGACGGCGATGACCACCTCCTTCTCGCTGAGCACCTTCTTGGCCAGCTCCTCGTCAAAGGCCAGGCCGTCGCCCTGCTTGCACACCGGAACGGATCCGGCAGCCGACTCGAAGGCCATATCCACATGCTCGGGGCGGAAGGGGGCCTTGGAGTAGCCCATGGCCACCAGCACCCGGCCCCAGTTGGCGTCGGCGCCGAACATGGCGGCCTTCACCAAGGAGGAGCTGACCACCGTCTTGGCCAGCCGTTCGGCGGACTCCTCGCTTCTCGCGCCAATCACCCGGCAGGTGACCAGCCGGCCGGCCCCCTCGCCGTCCCCGGCGATGGCCCGGGACAGGTGGCGGCAGACATAGTCCAGCGCCTGGCAGAAGGCCTCATAGCTCTCGTCCTTCCACTCGATCTGCTCGTTGCCCGCCATACCGTTGGCCAGGACAATGGCCATGTCGCCGGGGGAGGTCTCCCCGTCGATGGTGACCCGGTTGAAGGTCTTGGCGGATACCTCCCGAATGGCCTCCTCCAGCATTCCCGGGGTGATGGCGCAGTCGGTGGTGAGAAAGGCCAGCAGGGTGCCCATGTTGGGGTGGATCATGCCGGAGCCCTTGGCAATGGCCCCAATTTTAACCTCTTTCCCGTCCAGGCGGAAGGAGACGGCGATCTCCTTGGGCACCGTGTCGGTGGTCATAATGGCGGTGGCGGCGTTGCCGGAGCCCGACTGGGACAGGGCCGCCGCTGCCTTGGGCACACCGGTCTGGACGGCCTGGATGTTGATGGTCTGGCCGATGATGCCGCTGGAGGCCACCGCGAAGTCCCCGGCCTCCCGGCCGGTGGCCTGGGCGGCAAAGAGGCACATGGCCTCGGCGTTCTCATGGCTCATGGGACAGCAGGCGTTGGCGTTGCCGCTGTTGGCCACTACCCCCCAGGCGGTGCCGTCCTCCAGGTGGTCCATGGTTACATAGATGGGGGCCGCTTTCACCCGGTTCAGGGTGTATACCGCCGCGGCGGCGCACTCCTTCTCTGACAGGATCAGCGCCAGGTCGTTTTTCTCCGAACTGCCGTCCGCCTGGATGCCGCAGTGGACGCCGGCGGCCTTGAACCCCTGGGCGGCGCATACGCCGCCGGAAATTTCCTTCATCATGCTTCGTTCTCCTTTATGTGCAGGCGGCCTCTGACCACCCACGGGCGCCTGGTATGCGCCCCTGCAACGTAGATTTACAGGCTTAACCCCTTGGTCTCTTCAAAGCCCAGCATCAGGTTCATGTTCTGCACCGCCGCGCCGCTGGCGCCCTTGCCCAGGTTGTCCAGCCGGGCGGAGAGCATCACGGCCTTGTCGCTGCCGTTGACGAAAATCTGGAGCGTGTCCTGGTCCGCCAGATTATTGGAGCCGATGAAGCCGCAGGTGGGGGCGTCGGCGGGACGGAGTGAGACGATGGCGCTTCCCTCGTAATAGCTCTCATACAGCGCCCGCAGGGTGTCAATGGACTGCTCTCCCTTCAGCTGGTCCAGCCACAGGGGGACAGTGACCACCATGCCCTGGGGGAAGTCACAGATGATGGGCATGAACACGGGCGGACAGTCCAGCCCGGCCACCGCCGCCATCTCAGGCAGATGCTTGTGGCTCAGGGCAACCCCGTAGTGCCGGGGGCTGTCCAGCTCGGCCTGGCGGTCGGGGCCCTCATACTCGGCGATGGACTTCTTCCCGCCGCCGGTGTAGCCAGACAGGGCGTGGCAGGTCAGCTTGGCGCAGGCGGGCAGAACTCCTTTTTCCACCAGAGGACGGATCAGGGACAGGAAACCGGTGGCGTAACAGCCCGGGTTGGCCACCCGCTTGGCGCAGGCGATTTTCTCCCGCTGGCCATTGAGCTCCGGAAAGCCATACACCCAGCCGGGGGCCACCCGGTGGGCGGTAGAGCAGTCGATGACCCGGGTGTGGTCGTTGTCAATGAGGGACACCGCCTCCGACGCCGCGGCGTCGGGCAGGCAGAGGAACACCAGGTCGGCGGCGTTGAGCAGCTTCTTCCGCTCGGCGGTGTCCTTCCGCTTGTCCTCGTCGATCAGGAGAAGCTGGATATCCTCCCGGGCGGCCAGACGGTCATAGATTTGCAGGCCGGTGGTGCCCTCCTTACCGTCGATGTAGATTTTGGGCTTGTTCATGTGGCAGCGCCTCCTTCATCTGTGCTGAGATACAAATTCTTCAATCAAGGAAATCTGCTTCTCCACAGACTCCTTGGCCGGGCCGCCGTAGACCTTGCGGCCATTGACGCAGGTTTTCAGCGCCAGCGCCTCGTACACATCCTCGTCAAACAGCCCGGAGATGGCCCGGAAATCCCGGAGGGTCAGGGTGTCCAGGGTGTCGCCGGTCTTGATGCACATGTTGACCAGCCGGCCCACAATCATGTAGGCCTCACGGAAGGGCATCCCCTTGCGGGTCAGATAGTCGGCGCAGTCGGTGGCGTTGATGAAGCCGCCGGCCGCCGCCTTGGCCATGTTCTTGGGCCGGATGGTCAGCGTCTCCAGCATGGAGCCAAAGACAGGCAGACAAATCTCCACGGTGTCGATGGCGTCGAAGAGGGCCTCCTTGTCCTCCTGGGTGTCCTTGTTATAGGCCAGGGGCAGCCCCTTCATCACAGTGAGCAGGGTCATCAGCGCGCCGTACACCCGGCCCGTCTTGCCCCGGACCAGCTCGGCCACGTCGGGGTTCTTCTTCTGGGGCATGATGGAGGAGCCGGTGGAGTAGGCGTCGTCCAG
>JAAWLY010000072.1 GCA_022798155.1 Lawsonibacter sp.
GGCCATCACCTCGCCGGTGGCCTTCATCTGGGTGCCCAGGGTGCGGCTGGCGGTGGTGAACTTGTCGAAGGGCAGGCGGGGGATCTTCAGCACGCAGTAGTCGATGGTGGGCTCAAAACAGGCGGTGGTCTTGCCTGTGACGGCGTTGGGGATCTCGTCCAGGGTGTAGCCCAGTGCCACCTTGGCGGCCACCTTGGCGATGGGGTAGCCGGTGGCCTTGGAGGCCAGGGCGGAGGACCGGGACACCCGGGGGTTGACCTCGATGACGGCGTATTCAAAGGAATCGGGATTTAAGGCAAACTGCACGTTGCACCCGCCCTCAATCTCCAGGGCGGAGATGATGTCCAGGGCGGCGGAGCGGAGCATCTGGAATTCCTTGTTGGCCAGGGTCTGGGCGGGGGCCACCACGATGGAGTCGCCGGTGTGGACCCCCACCGGGTCGATGTTCTCCATGGAGCAGATGGTGATCACGTTGCCGGCCCCGTCCCGCATCACCTCAAACTCGATCTCCTTCCAGCCGGCGATGCACCGCTCGATGAGCACCTGGCCCACCCGGCTCAGGGTGATGCCCCGGCCGGCAATCTCCTCCAGGGAAGCCCGGTCGTAGGCGATGCCGCCGCCGGTGCCGCCCAGGGTGTAAGCGGGCCGGACAATGACCGGATAGCCGATGCTCTCGGCAAAGTCTACCGCGTCCTTCACGCTCTCCACCACCAGGGAGGTGACGCAGGGCTGGCGGATGGACTCCATGCAGTCCTTAAAGCCCTGGCGGTCCTCCGCCTTGCGGATGGAGTCGGGGGAGGTACCCAGCAGGCGGACGCCGTACTTTTTCAGCGTTCCATTCTCGTGGAGGGCCATGGCCAGGTTCAGCCCGGTCTGTCCCCCCAAGGTGGGCAGGATGGCGTCTGGCCGTTCCATCTCGATGACCTGAGTCACCGAGGGGATGTTCAGCGGCTCGATGTACACGTGGTCGGCGATGTCCTTGTCGGTCATGATGGTGGCGGGGTTGGAGTTGACCAGCACCACCTCCAGCCCCTCCTCCTTCAGAGCCCGGCAGGCCTGGGTGCCGGCGTAGTCAAACTCGGCGGCCTGGCCGATGACAATGGGGCCGGAGCCCAGCACCAGCACCTTTTTTACATCCGTATACTTGGGCATTACTGAGCGCCCCCTTTCTTGGCAGCCATAGAATCAATAAAGCGGTTGAACAGGTATTCCGTGTCCTTGGGGCCGGCGTTGGCCTCGGGATGGAACTGGGTGGTAAAGCAGTTGGGCCGCTTGTAGCACAGGCCTTCGCAGGTGCCGTCGTTGACGTTGACGTGGCTCACCTCGGCCACCGCTGGGTCCACCGAATCGGCCAGCACCATATAGCCGTGGTTCTGGCTGGTGATGAACACCCGGCCTTTCTCCACGTCTCGGACGGGGTGGTTGCCTCCCCGGTGGCCGTAGGCCAGCCGGCCGGTTTTGGCCCCGGTAGCCAGGGCCAGCAGCTGGTGGCCCAGGCAGACCCCGAAGAGGGGGATATCGCTGGCGTAGAGCTTTTTCAGCTCCTCGATGATGGCGGTGTTCTCCGCCGGATCGCCGGGGCCGTTGCTGAGCATCACCCCGTCGTAGTCCCCGGACAGCACCGTCTCCGCGGGTGTGGAGGCGGGCAGAACGGTCACCTTACAGCCCCTGCGGCGCAGGCACTCGATCATGTGCTGCTTCACCCCGTAGTCCATCATGGCCACATGGAAGCGCTCCTCCCCGTCGGCGGGGAAAACCTCGGGCTGGCTCCGGGTGACCCGGGCCACTGTACCCTCCACCCGGTAGTTCTTCAGCTGCTCCAGCACCTGGGCAATATTAAAATGCTCCGCGCAGGTGAGCATTCCGTTCATGCTCCCCTGGCTGCGGAGTATTTTGGTCAGCGCCCGGGTATCTACGCCCTGGATGCCGGTAATATTGTACCTCTCCAAATAACTTCCCAGGTCTCCCTCACACCGGAAATTGCTCCCCCGGGGGGACAGGCGGCGGACCACAAAGGCCTCTACCCAGGGCCGGCCGGACTCGTTGTCCTCGCTGTTCACGCCGTAGTTGCCGATGAGGGGGTAGGACATCACCACGCCCTGCCCGGCATAGGAGGGGTCGGTGAGGATCTCCTGATAGCCGGTCATGGAGGTATTGAACACCATCTCGCACACCCGGGTCTCAGTGGAGCCTATGCTCTCTCCGGTAAAGACGCTCCCGTTGGCCAAAATCAAGGTTGCTTTCATTTTTCCTGTTCACTCACTTTCCGTGCCAATTCCAATCGTATATTGTTGAGTTATTATACCGAAGGAGCCCCTGTTTTTCAAGAGGCGTTTTCACTTTTGTGTATAAATATTCAGCTTATCTTTTAGGCAAAACGCAGGATAAATTTCCGGCCGCCGGGAAAGACTGTTTAACGCCCCCATATGGGGAAACCACTGCTTCCAGGAGGCGACGCCTTTGTTTACCGGCTTTCTTCGCACAATTATCCTATACATTCTCATCACCGCCGGGGTGCGCATGATGGGCAAGCGGCAGGTGGGGGAGCTGGAGCCCTCTGAGCTGGTGCTCTCTCTCATCATCGCCGACCTGGCCTCTGTGCCCATGCAGGACTACGGCATTCCCCTGCTTACCGGAATCATGCCCATCCTCACCCTGCTGTCGCTGACCATGATCCTGTCGGTGCTCACCATGAAAAGCGTGCGCTTTCGGGCCATCATGTGCGGCCGGCCCAGCGTCATCATCCAGAACGGGACCATCGACCAGGGGGAGATGGCCAAAAACCGGCTTACGGTGGACGAGCTGCTGGAGGAGCTGCGGGGAAAGGGATACACCGACCTGGCCCAGATCAAATACGCAATTTTAGAGACCAATGGCCAGCTGTCCGTTCTGCCCTACGCCAACCAGAAGCCCCCCACGGCCCGGGATTTGAAGGTGAGCGTGGAGGAGGGCGGCCTGCCCCGGGTGGTAGTCAGCGACGGCCGGCTGCTGGAGCACAACCTGAAGCTTCTGGGCCACGACCGGCCCTGGCTGGACAAGCAGCTGACCCAGCGGGGATGCAGGGACCTGTCGAAGGTGTTCCTCCTGCTGGTGGACGAGGCGGATGGGGTCTATTTCGCCCGGAAGGATGAGAGCGCGTAGGGGCGGCCTTTGGCCTCCGTTCCAACCGAATACGGTGCACAACCGTTCGGGCGGATAATATCCGCCCCTACACAGCAGAGGAGGATAAGTCATGAGACGTCTTTATATTGCGGCGGCCCTGCTGCTGTTCCTGCTGGGGGCCAGCCTGGCCAACGCCTGGTATGCCCAGAGCGTTACCGACGGCATCGGGGAGCAGCTCCGGCAGGCCCAGGCCCTGACCCTGGAGGACAACTGGGATCGTGCGCAGGACCTCACCCGCCAGGCCTATCAGGACTGGCAGGAAAAACACTTCTACTTCCACACCGTCATGCGTCATAGCGACACCGACCAGATTCTGCGGGCCTTCCGCGCGGTGCTGGAGTATCTGGAGCTGCGGGAGCCCGACCAGTACAACGCCGCCAACGCCGACCTGGTGGCACAGCTGGAACTGCTGGCCGAAATGGAGCAGGCCTCGGTGGTCAACGTGCTGTAATCCCCGCCTGCGCGCCTCAGCCGGGATAGCGGGTGCGGACGTAAAAGTTCTCGTCCTCCAGCTCCTGGCGGGTAATCTCCCGGTCCCAGTGAATCGTTCCGTTGTAGTTCCCCTCAGCCACAATGACGCTGCCGGCGCGCTTTTCCAGCACGATCACCGTGTGGGTGTCATTCTTCACCCGCAGGATATCCCCCGCCCGGATTTTATCAAAATCGGAGTGCTGCGCGGTGATGGGCAGCTGGCCAAACACCGTGTCGCTGCACAGAAAGGCGAAGGCGGCGCAGCCATGGCCCCTGATGAACATCGCGTTGGAGGTATAGTGGTTGTTTTCGTTGGTCCAGGGCATCCCCTCCGGGTAGCTGCCCCGCAGTCCGTTTATAATCTCCCGCACATTGTCCTCGGTAATCGCTTTTCCGTTTGCCAGCCGCACGCCGGTCTGCGCCGGACTGTCCGCGCCCTCTGTTACAACATCGTACAGGGCGCACAGCACGGCGGCCGCCTGGCCCCGATCCATGGCGGCGGCGGGGGCAAAGCCGCTGCCGGTGCCGCTGAGCAGCTCCATGGAGTAACAGGTAAGCACGGCGTCTACATTCCGGCCGTCTACAGCGTCCAGGTCGGCGATTTTCGCCCGGGCCCAGGCCTTATCCACCTCGCTGGGCAGCTGTTTTCCCTCCGCCTGGAGGTAATTGTATATCATCTGGGCCATGGCCTGGCGAGGGACGGGCTGGCCGCCCTGGGTGCTCCACGCCCCCTCATCCGCCATCACGGTGCCGTCCCACAGCCCATGGGCGTCTGCCACGGCACAGTAGGGCCTCCACCACTCTCCACCGCTCTCCCCGTCCGTCTCGTCCTGATAGCGGATGCCACACAGCATTACGGCGTACTCGCGGTAGCTCACCGCCCGGCTGGGCTCAAACCTTCCGCCCCCCACGCCGGCAGCCAGGCCAAGGGAGACGGCCCGCTCCACATATGGGGCGGCCCAGCCCTCTACATCAGAAAAGGTCCCCGCGGCAAAGGCGGGGGCACACAGGCTTAGGCACAGCGCCAGGGAGAGAAGGCCTGAAATCCACTTTTTCATAGGTATGCTTCCTTTCTCATTTTGACTGACACGCGGCGCCTCCCTGCTCCGGAGGGAGCCCCGCTCCGATTCCTTTCCCGTGGCGCAGGGCGGCGGCGAGGGTATTTTCCATCAGCACAGCCCGGGTGACCGGCCCCACCCCGCCGGGGACGGGGGTTATGTAGGACGCCTTCTCCGCCACTGGGGCATAGTCCGCGTCGCCGCACAGCTTGCCGGCCCCGTCCCGGTTGACGGCCACGTCGATGACCACCGCCCCCTCCTTCACCATGTCGGCGGTAATCAGGCCGGGGTGGCCGGCGGCGGAGATAAGAATATCCGCCCGACGGCACTCGGCGGCCAGGTCGGGGGTCTTGGTGTGGCAGACGGTAACGGTGCAGTCCCGGCGCAGCAACAGCATGGCCTGGGGCTTGCCCACAATGTTGGACCGGCCCACCATGGTGCAGTTTTTCCAGGCCGGATCGATGCCATACTCCGCCAGCAGCCGCATCACTCCCGCCGGGGTGCAGGGCCAGAAGGAGTCCACCCCGAAGGTCAAATCCCCCATGTTGGAGGGGTGGACGCAGTCCACGTCCTTATCCGGCCGGATGGCCAGCTGAATTTCCCGGCCGTCCAAATGCTGGGGCAGTGGGAACTGGATGAGGATGCCGTCGATGCCCTCCCGCTCATTTAAAAAGCGGATCACGTCCAGCAGCTCTGCCTGGGGCACGTCCTCGGGCAGGCGGTAGGTCTCGTAGTAGATGCCGCACTGCTGGCAGTCCTTCCGTTTGCCGGCCTCGTAGACCTGGGCGGCGGGGTTCTCCCCCACCAAAATCATAGCCATCCCCGGCTTGCGCTCCATCTGCTCCACCTGGAGCCGGACCTGTTCCTTGATTTTGGCCGCCAGGGCCTTTCCGTCCATAATTACTGCCGCCATAGTTCATTCCTCCTCGTCTGTCTCTTCCCGGCTGGCAGTGGCCAGCTTATCCACAAAAAGCTCGGGGCGCTTCCCCCGATGCTGCCAAAGGGCCCAGCCCAACACTGCCCCGGCAATGACGCAGGTGACCACCGCCAGCAGCTGGGACACCCGAATGGGCACGCCGAACAGCTCCCAGCCAAAGAGGTACAGGCTGTCGGTGCGCAGCCCCTCGATCCAGGCCCTGCCCAGGCCGTACCAGAAGAAGTAGAACAGGAAGCACTCCCCGTCAAATTTCCGCTTTTTTCCCATAAAATAGACCGCGATCAGTCCCACAAAATTCCAGACCGACTCGTAAAAGAAGGTGGGATGTACCCCCAGCGTTCCGCTGAGGATGGCCTCGTACCCCGTCACGTCCACAAAGTCGCCGCGCAGCATCTTCTCCGCGATGGTGCTCCCGCACATCCGCCAGGGCAGGGTGGTGGCGCGGCCATAGGCCTCTACATTCATAAAGTTGCCCCACCGGCCGATGAGCTGGCCAATGAACAGTCCGTGAACCCCCAGGTCGGCGTAGGCCAGGAAACTGAGCTTTTTCGCCCGACAGAACAGCAGCAGCACAATAGCCGAGGAGATGATGGCCCCGTAGATGGCCAGACCGCCGTCCTCGTAGTTGATGATAGCCCCCCAGTTCAGGGAGCCATCCGGATTTTTGTAGATGTCCAGGTTGAACACCACATAGTACACCCGGATGGCCACCAGGGCGGCGGGGACGGCAAAGAACATCATGTCGATGATATTGTCCTCACTGATGCCAAACCGCTTTCCCCAGCGGATACAAAGATATACCGCCAGAATCAGCCCGCAGGTGATAATCACCCCGTACCAGTAGACAGGCCTGTTGAGAAATGGGATCGTGAAGGCCACCCGGTTCAGGGTAAACTTCAGCCCCAGGCCGGGGAAGGATACTGTGTGAATCACTGGACAGCCTCCTTGGCCCGGACCACCGACAGGGCGGTGCGCTCTCCGGTCACCCAGTTCGCAATCAGTTCTTCCGCCTCCTCCTTGGTAATGGCGTTGAAAATGTCGGCAAAGCGCAGAAAGTCGTATCCCGCGAAAAAGGCCTGAGCCTGACCCACGCACAGGTTTTCAAAGGAGTTCAGCCCCCGGACCCGGTTGCCGTAGACCCCCTTCTTCACCCGCTCCCACAGGGCGGGGTCCACCCCCTCCCGGCCGATGCGGGCGGCCTCCTCCGCCACTGCCATGCGGACGGCCTCCGGGGCTTTGGACTCGCCGTCCGCCGCCAGGAAGGCGCAGCCGAAGCTGCTCTCATAGCTGTAGCCAAACTCCTGATTGATGAGCCCTTCCCGGTACAGCCTGGCATACAGGGGACTGGAATTGCCCAGCAGCACCTCCAGGGCCAGACCGCCCACCAGCTCCTGGCGCAGGCGGTCTTCTCCGTTGGCCTGGGCCTCCCCCTTCCAGCCCAGCTGGAAGATGGGGGCGGACACCTCCATCCGCTCCTCAATATAGCTCTGGGCCGCCCGGGGCCCCTCCTTCTCGCCATAGTCCTTGGCGGCAATGGGGCCGGCCTTCTTGGGCAGGATTTCCCGGGCAACATCGCAGATGTGGGCGGCGTCCACCGGGCCGGCCACGCACAGCACCATGTTGGCCGGGTCGTAGAAGGCCTTGTGGCAGGCGTACAGAGTCTCCGGGGTGATCTCCGCGATGGATTCCACGCTCCCCGCCACGCTCACCCGGATGGGATGGTGCTGAAACAGGGCCTTCATCAGGTTCATATAGCACTTCCAGTGGGGGTCGTCCTCGATCATACCGATCTCCTGGCCGATGATCCCCCGCTCCTTGTCCACGCTCTCCTGGGTGAACCAGGGCACGGAGACAAAGGACAGCAGAATACGCAGATTCTCCTCAAACTTCTCGGTGGAGTCAAAGTAGTAGCCGGTGATATCGTTGCTGGTAAAGGCGTTGGGGCTGGCCCCGTTGGCGGCCAGATCCTGGAGGGCGTTGCCCTCCTGGGTGTCGAACATCTTGTGCTCCAGGTAGTGGGCCACTCCGGCGGGGGTGTCGTGCCACGCCCCGTCCAGGCAGAAACGCATGTCCATGCCGCCGTAGTTGGTGGCAAAAAAGGCGTAGCCCTTTTGAAACTCCGGCTTGGGGAAGACAAACACATTCAGGCCGTTTTCCAGCTTCTCATGGTACATAGTCTCGCCGGCCTTGGCAAATTCCAGTTTTTCCACAGCTTAGACCTCCTTGCCCTTCAGGAAATAGATGGTATCCAGCTCCAGCTTCTTCGCGGCCTGGGCCACCTGATCCCGGGTGACCCCCTCCAGCCGGGCGGCGAACTCCTCCGGGGCCTCCTCCAGGCCGGCGGCCGTCTGGCCCAGCCAGTACTCCTCCTGGCGGCCCTGGTCATCCAGGGTGGACAGGCAGGCCCCGATGAGGGTGCGGCGGGAACCCTCCAGCTCCCAGGGCTCAATCTCCCCACGCTTGACCGCCTCCAGCTGGGCGAGAATTTCATCCTTCGCGGTCTGATATTTGTCAAACTCGATGCCCGAGGACACCAGTACCAGCCCCTTCATCTTCTCCAGGGTGGCGCTGGCGTAGTAGCACAATGACAGCTTCTCCCGCACATTCATAAACAGCTTGGACAGGGTGGTGCCTCCAAAGACTGCGGTAGCCAGGTAGAGGGCGGGGTAATCCTCCTCCCAGCAGGTGGCCCCCCCGGTACGGAAGCCCAGGGCCAGCTTGCCCTGGCTGACGTCCATGGCCTCTTCCACCACAATGGGCTCAGGTCCGGCGGACACCCGGACGCTGCACTCCGGGTCCACCCGGTTCTCGTTCACCGGCAGGGCGGACAGGGCCCGGCGCAGCGCCCCCGCCACCCGGTCTGGGTCGGCGGAGCCGCAGAAGTACACCTCCACCTGGGCGGTGCGCAGCAGCTGCTGATACCGCTGCCACAAGCTCTCCGGGGTGATGGCGGCCACGCTCTCCTCGTCCCCCAGCTTGTCCACCCCAAAGGCCTCGTATTTGCACATCTCCTGGGTCAGCCGCTGGGTGGCGTAGGTCCGCTTGTCGTTGATCTGGGAGCGGATGCGGTCAATCAGGTTGGCCTTCTCCCCGGCGGTGTAGTCGGGACAGAAATGTCCGTCCTGGGTATAGGGCTTGAGCAGCAGCTCACACAGCAAGTCGGCGGCAGGCTCCAGAATCTTCTCTCCCTTCAGAGCGTAGGCGTCGTCCAGAAAGCTGGCCGCAAAGCCCACGCACTGGGTCTCTCCCCGTTTGCGCACGGCGGGCTCGATGGCCCCGCCGTACAGCTCATCCAGGGCGGCGGACAGGCTCTCCATGTCCGGGTGGACCGCCGACCCCCGGCGCAGCACCTCGGGAATCAGGGCGTTAGCCCCGGCGGTCTTTCTGTCCAGGGGAGCGAGCAGGGTGACGGACAGGTAGGAGCTTTTAAACTTGTTGGTATGCACCGCGCGCAGCCATACCCCGGGAAACAGCTCCCGGCGTGTCACTTCTGACATATCTTTGGTTCCTTTCTTTGAAAGAAATTTGTTCCGTACAGCTGGATTATCATACCACGTTTTCAGGGGGAAAGTAAAGAGGGAAACGCTAAATCAGGCAAAGGCCTCCACAAAAGCCCAGACCCCTTTAACAAAGAAGGCTTTCAGATGCTCACCTCCAGCCGGTGTTCCCCTGTCAGCTCCCCCAAGCGGACGCCGTCCCTGACGGGCCTGCCGTCCAGAATGGCGGAGTAGGAGCCCGCCCGTCTGACCGAAATGTCCAGTACCCCGTCGGGCAGCCTCCATTGGGCGGCGTACCCCGGCCAGTCCGGGGGCAGGTTGGGCTCCACGGACAGCCGGCCTTCGGCCACCCGCAGCCCCAGCAGCTCCTGCACCGCAATCTGCCAGTACCACCCGGCGGCCCCGGTGTACCAGCTCCACCCCGCCCGGCCCACCCGGCCGGGGGCATAGGACACGTCGGCGGCGATAACATAGGGCTCCGCCCGGTAGGTTTCTGTGGAGTGGCCCTCAGGCAACAGGGCCTTTAATATGGCCCAGCCCTCCTCCGGGCGGTCCAGCCGGAAGCAGGCCATGGCCAGCCAGACGGCGGCGTGGGTATACTGTCCGCCGTTTTCCCGCACTCCGGCGGGGTAGTCCCGGATATAGCCGGGGTTTTTCTCCCCGGAGCGGTCAAAGGGCGGGTCGAACAGGCGCACCACACCCCGCTCCCGGTCAAAGAGCCGGCCCAAAGCGGCGGACACCGCCCGTCCGGCCAGCCCCTTGTCTGTCCCCTTAGGGAACAGGGCGAAAGACTGGGCGATGGAGTCGATCTGGCACTGGCCGCTGCGGGCGGAGCCCAGGGGGACGCCGTCAGCATAGTACCCCCGAAGGAACCAGTCCCCGTCCCAGGCGTTCTGGACGGCCTGGATCAGCGCTCCGGCCTGACTTTCCATCTCCCGGGCCAGGGCCTCCTCCCCCTGGCGGCGGCACAGGGGG
>JAAWLY010000073.1 GCA_022798155.1 Lawsonibacter sp.
AGCAGTGGGGCCAGAAGCCGGAGGAGATCGACCCCAACACCACCGCCCGGGTGCCGGTGTTCCTCTCCCGGGACGACCGCTACTTCCAGGACAAGTATCAGGGGATGCCCCTGGAGGGCTACACCAAGATGTTTGAGCGGATACTGGACCACCCCAACATTGAGGTGCGGCTGAACACCGACGCACGGCAGTATCTCTCCCTAGAGGAGTACGACATCTTTCTGCGGGGGACGGGAATGCCCCTGCCCTGTCCGCTGATTTACACCGGCCCCCTGGACGAGTTTTTCAACCTGTGCTACGGCCGTCTGCCCTACCGGACGCTGTTTTTCCACTTTGAAACCCTATTCCAAGACGATTTCCAGGGCTATGGCACGGTGAACTACACCGTGGACAAGGACTTTACCCGCATCACCGAGTTCAAGCATCTCACCGGGCAGGAGCTTCCTGGGGTGACCACCATTGTGGAGGAATACTCCCGCCCCTACAGCGGCGACCCCCGGGAGACGCCCTATTACGCCATCATCAACCCCGAGAACAACGCCCTGTACGCCAAGTACAAGGCGGAGGCGGACAAAAAACAGCAGCTTTACCTGCTGGGCCGTCTGGCCGAATATAAGTACTACAACATGGACGCCATCGCCGCCCGAGCCCTGGAGCTGGCGGAGAGGCTATAAAAAGGAGCGCGATACCAATGGAGAAGCTAATCACCTTTGCCGTCCCCTGTTACAACTCGGCGGCCTATATGGACCACTGCATCGAGACACTGCTCCAGGGGGGCGACGACATTGAGATCATCCTGGTGGACGACGGCTCCACCAAGGACGACACCCCCGCTATCTGTGACCGGTACGCGGAGGAGCACCCGGACATCGTCCGGGCCATCCACCAGCTCAACGGCGGCCACGGCGAGGGGGTGAACCAGGGAATTCGCAACGCTCAGGGCATCTACTACAAGGTGGTGGATTCCGACGACTGGCTGGATGTAGACGCCCTGCACCAAGTGCTGGACAAGCTGCGCCAGTTTGTCCGGGACGGCAAGGCGATCGACCTGATGATTGCCAACTACGTCTATGAGCACGTGGAGGACAATACCCGGCGGCCTGTGAACTACCGCAACGTGTTCCCGGTGGGCCGGGTGTTCAACTGGAAGCACATCGGCCATTTCAAGCCCTCCCAGTACCTGCTGATGCACAGCGTCATCTACCGCACCCAGATTCTCCGGGACTGCGGGCTGGAGCTGCCCAAGCATACCTTTTATGTGGACAACATCTTTGTGTATGAGCCCCTGCCCCAGGTAAGAAACATCTACTATATGGATGTGGACCTGTACCGCTACTTCATCGGCCGGGCGGACCAGTCTGTCAATGAGAGCGTGATGATCGGGCGGGTGGACCAGCAGCTGCGGGTGACCTACCACATGATCGATGCCATTGACCTGCGCCAGGTGGCACAGAAGAGCAAAAAGCTGGCCAAATATATGTATAATTACCTGGCCATGATGATGGCCATCTCCTCCATCTTTCTCACCATGGAGGGCAGCCCGGAGTCTCTGGGCAAGCGGACCCGACTGTGGGAGTACCTGCGGACGGTAAACAGCAAGCTGTATGGGCGGATGCGCTACTTTGCCATCCCCGCCGCCACCAATCTGCCCACCGCCCCGGGACGGAAACTGTCCATTGCCCTGTACCGGCTGGCACAGAAGATCTATAAATTCAATTGACACTTTTTTAATGGGGTGTGTAAGGTATGGATCAGGGAAAGAAAAAGTTTCAGCTGAATTGGCCCTGGAACTGGCTGCTGTACGCCGTCGCATTTGTGATTGCGGGCCGGTTTATCGGCTATCTGTGGGCCGCGCTGGCTCTGGTGGCCTGTGGGGCGGCGAGGAAGGCCAAAAGCGCCCCGGAGGGCGGCTACTGCCTGGACCGGACCCGAAAGCGGCTGGCCCGGCTGTTGTGGTCGCTGCTGTATCTGCTGTTCTCCGCCGGCGGGGGCGTGTGTTTCTACGTGCAGATGCAGGAGGACCGTGCCCTGTGGAAGGTGGAGGACTGGGTGTTTACCGTTTTCTGTGCCGGGCTGTGTTTGGTGTGTGGGGTCCTGTTTTTTGTGGAGACTTACATGGACCTGCGGGACGCCTTCTTCCCCGCCAAAAGCCGGCTGGCCCAGTCCATCCGCTCCCAATTGCCCTACCCTGACGAGGCTCCCCCCGTGGAGGAGCTGTTCGCCATGGTGGACAAAGACATCCAGGAGAACGGCCAGTGGTTCGGACGGATCGCCATCGGCAAGGAGTGGGTCTTTGGAGACGACGTGACCGCCATTTCCCGCATCCGGGGGGTGTTCCCCCGGGACGAGATCGTCACCCGCCACGCCGGGGGCCGGCGTCAAACTCACCGCATCATGGAGCTTTGGATTGTAGACGACCGGCGGCAGGTCCAGTGTACCGGGCTGCGCAAACCGGACGACGTAAAGGCGGCCGCGGACTGCCTCCGTCTCCGGGCCCCCGAGGCGTTTTTTGACAGCTACAAGAACATGTCCAACTTTACCGACCAGTCCGATGAAGAGTGGCAGGCCACCAACCGCTCCGTCACCCGCCGCCGGGACCAGCGGCTGGCCCGGGAGGAGGACCGTGAGCGGGGCAGAGCCGGCAGCAACAGCCAGTTTACCCTTATCGACCTGAATGGGCAGCGGACCTCCCGGTTCGATCGAAGTACCATCGAGGACCAGCTCACCGGGCTAAAGCAGCCCGGCCAGCACTTTGAGCTGGAGCCCACCGAACTCATCCCCATGCCGGGGCTGGCGGGGGTGGCATTGTCCCGGCTGTCCGCGGGCATTGCCAACCAGGGGCTGACTTTGGTGATTACCTTGAAGTGCTCCGCTGAGCCCTACACCCAGGAGGCGGTCTATAAGGCGCTGGCCAAGCCGGTGAGCGAGCGGGAGGCGTGGCAGACCTTCGCCGACCTGCTGGAGCGGAGACGGCCCCCGGCCTTTGACCGGGAGTCGGGCTGGCAGCCCCTCCAGGCAGCGGAACAGCCCGGACAACAGGCGAGAGCGAAGCTGATGCTCAGCGACCGCACCGGCGCCACCCGGGAATACGAGTCCTTTACCCGCCGGGACGTGGAGCTGGCCGGGGAGGGGCTGGCCGAGGGCAAATATACCGTGGTGGCTCTCTTCGCCGGGCCCAGATACCTGTACTTAAAGGCGGGGGACCAGTCGGATGGACGGGTGACCGCCAACGCCAGCCGCCCAGACCCGGATAAGCTGCGGGTGTTTGAGACGAAATGTACCGACCGTCAGGCCAAGGCTTGGCTGCTGGAGATGTTTGAGGGCATTTTTGATCCGGACTTTTCCCGGTGGAAGGACATTACCAAAAAGCTGGAGAAGGAAACAAAATAAGGACTTCCCCGAAGGGGAGGCCTTATCCCCACAGGAGAAAAAATAAAAAAGGAGCAGATTCATCATGGGTAAGTATTTCAGCGACGCGGTAGACAACGCCCTTGAGGCTATCTACTACACCTTTGACAAAGAGCGGGCGGCGGCCAGCCTCCAGCCCTTGGCTGACGCCTCCAACGCCGGCGACGGGGACGCCAGCTACATCCTGTCCCGGTGCACCTCCGGGCCCCAGTACAGCTGGAGGTACCACCCCTTCCAGGAGAACGATGAGGTCACCGAGCAGCTGATCCGCAAGAGCATTGTCCAGGGCAGCGCCATGGGGGTGCTGGGGGCCATGCGGTGCGGGATGCTCACCCCCGAAATGGAGGAGGCCATGAAGGCCCACTATCCCACCCTGAAAGCGGCCTGGAACGCGGTATATGAAAAAGCCCAGGCGGGGTGCCTGTTTGCTATGAATATGATCGGCAACACCTACTTCTGGCTGGACATCGTCCGTATTGAGAACAAAGGTCCGGAGGACTTTCCTACTAAGGAGGCCTTCGGCCAGTATTTGCGGGAGAGCGAGCTGAAGTGCATCCCCTGGTTTGAAAAGGCCTTTGAGGGGGGCATGGGTTTTGCTGGAGGAAACCTGTACAACCTGTATTACAACGGGGACGACGGCACCTTCCCCGTGGACGAGGAGAAGGCGGAGGCCGTGGCCCGTATGGGCGCGGAAAAGGGCTACCCCAACTGGCAGGAGCAGTACGCCGCCTTCCTCAAGGAGAAGGAGGACCTGACCCCCAGAGTCTACGACCTGTACCTGGCCGCCGCCAAGCAGGGCCAGCTGTCCAGCTGGTTCTATGTGGGCTACGCCCATGAGCTGGGCAAGGTGGGGCCCAAGGACTGCGTCAAGGCGATGGAGTGCTATGAGCTGGGCCTGGAGGACTCCAGCCAGGTGGGCTGCGCCAACCGGGCCGCCAGGCTGCTCTTCCTGGGGCAGGACGGCATCCCTCAGGACTACGCCCGGGCTGTCCAGCTCTTCGAGCGGGCCCAGGCCCTGGGGAGCAAGTGGGGCAACTCCATGCTGGGCACCTGCTATCTCTTCGGCTACGGCTGTCAGAAGGACCCCCAGCGGGCCCTCCAGCTGTTCCAGGCCGCCACCGGGTTCCTGGATATGAAGAACTATGGCCTGGGCGTGATCTACACCCAGGGCCTGGGCGTGCCGGAGGACATCAAAAAGGGCGTGGAGTACCTCCAACAGGCCAAGAACTACGCCCCCGCCCAGGAGGAACTGCTGAAATTCAAAAAGACCCTCTTCGGCAAGTGGGTCCGCAGATAAGTAAAGGCATAGGCTGGCCCGTCCCAAGAGGGACGGGCCGCTTTTTTATTCAGTAACCTCCAGACCGGACAGCAGGGGCCAGGCGCACCTGTCGGCGTAGGCCTCCAGGTCAGCCCAGGTGAAGTCCTTCCGGCTGGAGCAGGAGCGGATGGTCACCATAGACCGGGCCCGGGGCAGGAAAACCGCCAAAAAGTGGTTCTTCGCCCCGCTCTCCGACTGGCCCCAGCCCTCCGCAACCTGGAAGTCCGTCCCGGGCACCCTGTCCCCGGAGGAGCTCAGGCCGGTGAGGAAGGGCCCCAGGGCCTCCTGGGGCTGGGTGATGTAGGTATCCAGGAGGAAGTCTCGGTAGTCCGCCAGCAGCAGCCGGTTCCACTCCTGGTCGGGCAGCTCCTCGGGCCAGGTGGACAGCTGGAAGCAGGTGGACACCCCGGACTGGACCTTGTACCACTGGGTGCCTGACTCAGTGACGCTGTCCTCCTGCCAACCCTGGGGCAGGGTGATGCGGATGGCCTCGCTCACCTCCGCCACCACCGGGGGCGGGCCGCCGGCGGGGGTCTGGGTGATCTCCGGCTTGTTGTTGAGATAGCTGATTGCAACAAAAGCCGCGATCAGTACGGACAGAACCGCCAGATCCAGCTTTCTGGACCAGCCCAGCTTCCCCTTGTCCTTCAGGGGGTAGAGCCAGGCGGGGAGGTAGACCGCCCCCGCTCCCAGGATCAGGAGGGCGGACAGGGCGGTAATCAGCCGGTTCATGGCAAGGGAAAACAGCTGGCCGGAGGTAAATTCGTAGTCCAGGAAGCGGGCGCCGCTGGCGTTTTGGACGATATAGGGGATGGAGCGGCCGCTGCTGGAGCTGTAGAAAAAGGTCACCGGCTCCAGCCCTGCCCAGGCCAGGAAGTCCTCCTGGTCAAATTTGAAATTTTCTGGAATGCGGAGATAGCCGGTGCGGCCCTCCAGATAGATGTTGTAGCGGTACTCCCGGCGGACGCCGCCGTACCGGCTCTGCATCCGGCGGTAGGTGAGCTGTTTGACGGACTCCACCGGGGCGGTGACCTCCTTTAATTCACCGTAGGGGACGGGCAGATCTTTGGGAATCTGAAGGAGGGTAGGCCCCGGAAAGAGGGCGGTGAGCAGGGAGGGCAGGAGGATCAGCACAAACTGCCGCCGGGGGGAGATGGGGGTTCTCTTCCGCCAGAAGAGGTATTTTTTCAAAAAGTGTACGAACAGCCAGCCGGTAAACCCTAAGAACCAGAGGGCATAAAGCACCAGGAAGAAAATGTTTCCGGCCACAGTAATCTCCCCCCCTTTTTCCTCAGCATAGCACAGGGGGAGGAAAAAAGTCAACGGGCCCTTATTTACCCTTGACATACCTCGAGAATCAAGGTATACTATACCTAGAGAACCGAGGCAAGACTCCCAGGTCAGACAGGGAAAAGTTTCGCCCGCCTTTTCAAAGGCGGCGGGGTCCGGGGCAGAGCCCCGGGACAGAAAGGATGGTCAATATGAAATTTGACAAGGGCCTGATGGCGGGCAGCGGGACCATGTTGGTGCTGTCCCTTTTGGAAGGGGCGGACATGTACGGCTACCAGATCATTGAGGAGCTCTCCCGGCGGTCCAGCGACCTGTTCCAAATGAAGGAGGGGACGCTGTACCCCATCCTCCACGGCCTGGAGAAGGACAAGTGTCTGTCCTCCTACCAGCAGGAGGCCCCCACCGGCCGGGTGCGGAAATATTACAAGCTCACCCGAAAGGGAAAGAAGCTGCTGGACGACAAGCGGGCGGAGTGGGCGGCCTTCCACCAGGGGGTGGAGCAGGTGTTGTCCGGCGGGGCCAACGCCCTGGCGTGAGGCGGCCGCCATGAAATACACAATTGCGGCCCGCAAGTGGCTGGATATTGCCGTATCCGGTATCCGCTTTGCCCCGGACCGGGAGGCGGTGCGGGAGGAGCTGCTCCAGCATGTGGAGGACAAAACCGCCGATCTGATGCGGATTTTTCCCGATATGGAGGAACGGGAGGCCCAGGAGCGGGCGGTCGCCGGTATGGGGGACGCCTGGGAACTGAAATCGTCCCTGGCGAAGCTCCACAAGCCATGGCTGGGCTGGCTGTGGACGGCCAGCCGGGTCTTGCTGTGGATTGTCCTGGCCTTTGCCCTGATTGCGGCGCTGGACAGCGGCCTGGACTCCCTGAGCTACCGGCGGCAGGAGGCCCGGAGGGCTCAGGAGGTGGGCCGGGCCCTGTATGAGGAAGGAGCCCCCGACTGGGAGGGGGAGCGGCTGGCGGTCTGTCAGGTGGACGCCCGGGCCCAGCTGGGTGGGGCGGAGCTCTCGGTGATCCGGGCGGCCCGGTGGCGGGAGCGGTCGGGGGACTGCCTCTACCTCCGTCTGCGGATTACCTGGGACCGCCCCTGGGAGGTCAATCAGCTGGCGATCAACTACCTGTGGGCGGAGGACGATTTGGGCAATACCTATGAGCTGGGTGTGGCCCGGAGCGTGCGAGACGGCTGGAACTGGTGCCAGCGGGACCTGTCGCTGGAGGGCGTCCCCCGGGAGGCGAAGGGACTGCGTATCCACTACCAGTTCCGGGACGATTTGGACCTGGCGGTGGACCTGACAAGGGAGGTGTTCCCATGAGAATGACAGAACGGCTCAAAAAGCTGTGGGACCGACTGCCCAAGCTGCCCCGGCGGTGGCGGATCGTCCGAAACCTGGCGGTCACGGCGGCGGCGGCCGCCCTCATCCCCGCTCTGCTGGACTGGCCCTGCCTCAGCGCCTACGGGGCCTTTCATCGGCTGGAGGGGGCCTATCTCCTCACCCCCTCCCGGCTGGTTTATCAGGTGGAGGGGGGCTGGGGGAGCGGATTTCTCTCCGAGGGGGACAGCTGGATCACGGTAGGCAGCGTCGCTTGGTTTGACGACGGGGGCAAGCCCCTGAACCTGGACCGGAATTACGCCCTGCTCCATCAGGTACTGCCCAAGGAGGGGATTGTAGCGGTATTCCTCCCGGCGAAAACCGAGGACAACGGCGCGGTAGTGGCCGTGTGGGGCGGACCAGCGGAAGCGGTGTCCGGGACGCTGGAGCTGGACCTGATGGGCATTGAGGACCCCTTTGGAAACGACCGGCTGCCGGGACGGGTCCCCGTTCAGGGGTTGGAGACTTTTACCGCCCAGGCCGGACGCCGGGAGGACGGCTGGTTTATCTTCCAATTCGTCCCTCACAGCAACCATAGGGAGAACCAGAGCTGCGCCATGGAGATGCTGCTGTGGAGCGGGGCGGTGTTTCGGGGGGCGGAGCTGGAACAGCCCTACCGCCTGACCCTGGCCGACAGCCAGGGGAATCAGGTGGCGGAGCAGTCCGGCACCCTGCCCCCGGACCAGCGGCTGCAAATATGGCGATAGAGAGGAGGCAGGCGTATGCTTCCGGATTATCGAAAGGACAAGTGGCTGAACACGGCGGTGTCCGGCATCAAATTCGGTCCCGACCGGCGGGCGGTGCGGGAGGAGCTGGCGGCCCACATGGAGGACCGGGAGGCCGACCTCCGGCGCATCTTCCCCGATATCCCCGAGGAGGAGGCCCGGGACCGGGCCCTGTCCGCCATGGGGGACGCGGAGGAGGTCAAAAAGGAACTCGCCCAAGTGCATAAGCCCTGGCTGGGCTGGCTGTGGACAGCCAGCCGGTGGCTGGTCCGGGGGACCCTTGCGGTCCTTCTGGCCGTCTGTGTATTGGGGAATGACCACTATGCGAGCGCGGGCTTCCCCCTGTGGATGGACTGGACCGCCCACTATCCGGCCCCGGCGGACCTGGCCCCGGAGCGGGCGGAATTGAGGGGATATACCTTCCGAATCACGCAGGCGGCCTATCTGGAGGACCAGGAGGCGCTTTATCTGGCTCTGCGGGTGTCCTCGCCCCGCTTCTGGGAGCGAATCGACCCGGAGGGCCTCTATGCCTGCCTGACTGCCGTCAGCCCTGACGGGACCCGATGGCCCGTAAGCGGAGCCTGGACCGAGCCCTGCGCCAGAGCGCACCTGGCCCGGTGGGACCTGTTCAGCCGGGAATTTGGCGTGTACATTCCGGCGGAGGACTGGAGACCCGGGGAGCCGGCGGGTCTGGAGATCGGCAGCCCCGCGGGCAGCATTGCGCTGTCTGCGGTGGCGGAAAGGACGGTGGGATCATGAGAAGGGAAAGGATCCGGCTGAGCCGGGGGCAGAAAATACTGCTGAATCTGGCCCTGTGCGTCTTTTTGCTGACCTGCCTGTGGGGGATCGCGGGCTATCCGGTGGTCACCGCGGGCATGGAGTTCCGCCGCCTGGAGCGCACCCGTCTGCTGCCCCCCAGCGAGATTGTGTTCACCGCCGGCGGGGAGGGGGACATCATCCTGAATGACGGCGCCCGCCTCTGCTATCCGGTCCGGGCCCTGGACGGGACGGAGCTGTATTTGCAGGGCCGGTGGTTTGCGGGGACAGGGGAGGACTGGGCGGTGCTCGGTCTGGTGCAGGGGGTGTCCTATGACTGTTTCCTGCGGTGGTTCCCACTGGAGGAGGAGGGCCCGTCTCTGCTGACCTTTTATAGCGGATACGGCTACTGGAAGGAGGAGGGCCTCCAGGAGATGCTCCCGGGGGAGACCCACAACTTTTTCCCCATCCTGCTGGTGAATGTCCCGGAGGAGACCGTCCGGGCAGAGATCACCGTCCGGCAGGGGGAGCGCTCTGTCACCGGTCCCGGCTGGAATATGGGCAATGGCGTCTGGCTGATGACGCCCGACAACCAGGTGCTCCCCTATCAGGGGGAGGAGGAGCGGAGCTATACCTTGCGCCTCTACCGCCCGGACGGCTCCCTTCTTCTGGAGCGGAATGGGGAGTATTGGGAGGGGTAACCCGCCCCTTCCGCAAAACGCACAAAGAAACCTGCCCGTATCCACAAAAATATGCCAAAAATTTTTGAAAAAGCCCTTGACACACACGGGCGGGTGTAGTATGATAACGGGGCGTCTGAAAAGGGCGCAGAGCGATGATGCGGGAGATTGCGGTGAAAACCGGTAACTTCCGCGGAGTATGTCCGACTATCGGGCGGCTGAGAGCTTCGTGCCGCGGCGTATATCGCCTGGCGCGGAGGAAACCGGCCCTTTCGTGCCGGTTTTTTCGTGGCCAGGAATGATACGCACGAAAGCGTGGAACACAAAACCGCTCTCACCGTACGAAGAAGGAGCAAATCCAAACTCAACTTCGTATTTAAGGAGGAAACAATCAACATGGCAGCTCAGAAAGAAATGATCCGCATCCGCCTCAAGGCCTATGACCACCAGCTCATCGACCAGAGCGCCGAGAAGATCGTAGAGACCGCCAAGCGCACCGGCGCCAACGTCTCCGGCCCCATTCCCCTGCCCACCAAGAAGGA
>JAAWLY010000074.1 GCA_022798155.1 Lawsonibacter sp.
ATCGACTCCACCAATACCGAGTGCAAGCGCCAGGCCATGGCCGGCGCGGAGGAGGGATTGGTGGTCACGGCGGAGGAGCAGACCGGGGGCCGGGGCCGCCGGGGGAGGGGGTTCCAGTCCCCGAGAGGGAAGGGGCTGTACCTGTCCGCCCTGTTCCGCCCCGAGTTGGAGCCCTCCAAGGTATCAGACTTCACCGCCTGGGTGGCGGTGGCGGTGTGC
Source organism: Lawsonibacter sp. (assembly GCA_022798155.1). GTDB lineage: Bacteria > Bacillota > Clostridia > Oscillospirales > Oscillospiraceae > Lawsonibacter. The sequence continues at coordinate 220 of JAAWLY010000074.1, forward strand.
GACGGGGTAGAAGCCTGCTGCGGGGTCCGGCCCAAGATCAAGTGGACCAACGACATCATCCTCAACGGAAAGAAACTGGTGGGCATCCTCACCGAGCTGGGACTGGAGAGCGAGAGCAACACCTTGGACTATCTGGTCACCGGTATCGGGGTCAATGTCAACCAGGGGACGGAGGACTTTTCCCCGGAAATCCGGGATATGGCCATCTCCCTGGCCCAGGCGCTGGAGCGCCCGGTGCGCCGGGCGGAGCTGGCGGCCCAGATTATCCTGGCGCTGGACCGGATGTACGCCGCCTATCCCCAGGGGAGGGCGGAGTATTTGGAAAAATACCGGGCCGACTGCATCACCCCCGGCCATCAGGTCCAGCTGATCACCTCCACCAGCCGCCGCCAGGCCTTCGCGCTGGAGATTGACGAGAACTTCAACCTGGTGGTGGAGCTGCACAACGGCAAAAAGGAGACCATCTCCGCCGGGGAGGTCTCCGTCCGGGGAATGTACGGATATGTGTGAGAAAAATCCCCTGTCCGGAGAACATGACTGTTGAGCATCATAATAAACGAACAGGCCATCAACGAAAGTTGGTGGCCTGTTTTATTGTGCGGTTTATCTAAATATTGAATCCAGGGTGAATTTCCGGCAATTTCCATTTTTTGATGTAAATCTACATCTTGGGGTTTACAGAAATGTATAAAGTATAAAGAATTGCTCATACAAAATCTTGGGTATGGTACTGACTTTGAAGAACAACCGGCCAAGGTGTCCCCTATTTGTCCATGATCCGGGACCTTTATGATAACAGCAAAGTTTTTTTGAAGATTGTGCGGAAGTATACTGCACCGACAGCGACATTCACAAGGGCATTATCAAGGACCGGCAGGAAAAAGAGCGGCGGGAGGAATACTGATTTATACCAGCGGGGAGCTGGAGGAAGATCGGTAGGTCACCGGAAATGTCCGGGCGAAGCTCTTTATTCAGTCCTCGGCGGTGGATACGGATTTCTTTGTTCGCCTAGTTGACGTGCTGCCGGATGGAAGGCCTACAGCTACCTGTCCGGCGTATTCCGGATATTCCTCGACTCTGGCGGAGATTATGGCTGCGGGCGCTGGTCCTGGAGCCAGCGGATGGCGCACCAGGCATAACAGGCGGCGCCAACCGGAAGGGCGTCCTCGTTGAACAGGCATCGGGGACTGTGTACCGCGTCTGGGTATCCCTCTTCGCCGCTGCCAAAGCTGATGTCCAGATAGACGGAGGGGACCCGGCAGGATATTTCGCTAAAATCCTCCGCGCCGGTCACCGGACCGATCACGTCGCTGTTTTCCTCGCCCACCAGCTCACGGACGTAGGAAAATACTGTGGGACACAGGGCGGGGTCGTTTAAAGTGGGGCGGAGACCGCCGTGGAAGCTGACGCTGGCCTTTGCGCCCCGGGCCGCCGCGGTGTGTTGGGCGATCTCCTCGATCCGCCGACGGTACGTCGCCTGTACCGCCGGGTCGAAGGTACGGATGGTCCCTGCCATATATCCGCTCTCCGGCAGAATGTTATCAACGGTTCCGGCGTGTATCTGGCATACCGACAGCATGGCCGGGGTAAAAGCGCTGAGTTCCCGGCTCCTGATCCGGTAGATCCCCTGAACGATCTCAGTCAGCGTGTCGATCACATCGACCCCGTGTTCCGGTGTGGCGCCATGGGTTCCTCTGCCGTGTACGTCCACCCGGAAGGCGTCCGCCGAGGCCTTTGCCTGCCCGCCAAGCGCGCAGAGCACGGTGCCGGTTTTCCATTTGCTGCCGGTCAAGCAGTGCATGGCGATGGCCGCATCGACCTGGGGGTTTTCCAGCAGACCGGTCTCGACCATATGGCCCGCGCCGTTGTAGCCCTCTTCCCCAGGCTGAAACATCAGCTTGACATTGCCCTGGAGCTGCTGCTGGAAGCGGGTCAGCAGGGCTGCCGCCCCCAACAGCATGGCGGTGTGGGTATCGTGGCCGCACATGTGGGCGGCGCCGGGAATTTCGCTGCGAAAGGGGAGACTGTTTTCCTCATCCATAGGCAGCGCATCCATGTCTGCCCGCAGCAGGATGGTGGGACCTGGACAAGCGCCCGGAATGACTGCGGTAATACCAGTTACGTCCTCTCCGCCCATCCGGCAGGGGGTCAATCCCAGTTGTGTCAAGGTCCGTTCTACGAAGGCTGCCGTGTGGGGGAGCGATAGCCCGATTTCAGGGTGGCGGTGGATTTCCCGCCGCCAGAAAACAAGTTGTTCCTTCATTTGCAGGGATTGCTTTAGAAGCAGATTTTTCAGGTCCATTTCTTTCCTCCTATGTCTGTGGAATTTTTGTGGATATTCGCGAAATTTCTTGTTGACATTAGCGCTACAGTCTGCTAAAATGTGTGTAACAAGAGTTCTTTTACAGTTCTTTAAATGATTGATCTGTTCTTTATTTATACTATATTTTTTCTCACAAGTCAATTGTGTGAAATAAAAAACTAGAGGAGGAAATGAATATGAAGAAGATCAGCAAGCGACTCTTAAGCGGCGCTATGGCCGTGGTTATGGCCTTAGGTCTGCTCAGCGGCTGCGGCGGGAGCAATAACGGCGGTGCCCCCGCAAAGAGCAATCCGTCCAATTCATCGGCATCAGATCAGAGCGCCGGGAGCAATTTCAAAATTGCAATTATGCACACTGACGCTTCTCAGGGCGAAGAGCCCACCCGCGCTTTTGAGCAGTTAAAGGCTAAGTACGGTGATATGGTAGTAGGTTCTGCCTTCCCCACCGGTGAGCAGGAGGTTCTGGTTTCCACCGCTCTGGGTCTGGTAGCTGACCCTGACGTGAAGGCCCTGCTGATTTTTCAGGAGCCGGCCGGCAGTGCCGCCGCCGTAAAGGCCTGCCGCGAGATTCGCCCCGATGTGCTGTATATGGCCGGCGTGGTGGCTGAGGACCCCGATGTGGTAGATGAGGTGTTTGACATTATCATCGACCCCGCTAAGATTCCCATGGGCGACAGTATCATCCGTCTGGCAAAGGATATGGGCTGCGAGACCTTCGTACACTACTCCTTCCCCCGGCACATGGCCATGGAGTCTCTGGCCCAGCGCCGCGACGTCATGAAAGCAACCTGTGAGGAGGTAGGTATTCAGTTTGTGGACGCCACCACCCCCGACCCCCTGAGCGACGCCGGCGTTACCGGAACCCAGCAGTTTGTTCTGGAGGACATCCCCAAGATGGTGGCCCAGTACGGCCCCAATACCGCCTTCTTTGGCACCAACACCGCTATGATGGACGTTATGGTTAAGTCCGTGGTGGAAAATGGCGGCCTGTTGCCCTCCACCTGCGATCCCAGTCCCTTCCAGGGCTTCACCAGCGGCCTGAGCATCGAGATTCCGGAGGACAAGTCCAGCGATCCCCAGTATGCTGTGGAGCAGATCAAGGCAAAGCTGGCGGAGAAAAATATGACCGGCCGGCTGGCTACATGGCCTGTTTCCTCCTCCACACTGTATTTTTACTCGATTTTTGAGTACGCCAAGCAGTATGCCGAGGGCACCATTACCGAAAAGATCGACATTGATGCTCTGACCAAGGTCTTTGACCAAGTGGCTGACGAGATGGCCGGTATGGACTGCAACGTATATCTGACTCCCTGGGAGGCCAACGGCAAGACCTATTCTCACCTGTTGGGCTTCGAGATGGACTTCCTGGTGCTCTAAATTATACAAAAGCATAGTCATTATGATTGAGGGACGCCGCTGATGCGGCGGCGTCCCTCTATTTTATCCAAAAGGAGGCGCAGAAATGGAAAACAGTGCGGCGGTTCCGGTGCTATCCATTCAAAATGTGGGCAAGGCATATGGAGAAAACTGGGTGTTGTCAGATATTTCCATTGACATCATGCCCGGCGAGATCCACGCGATCTGCGGCGAAAACGGCGCGGGGAAGTCCACCCTGATGAATATTCTGTTTGGGATGCCGGTGATTGCTCAGACAGGCGGCTACATTGGAAAAATCTTGGTAGAGGGGCAGGCGTGCTCCATTACCTCTCCGGAGCAGGCAATTGCAAAAGGAATCGGGATGGTTCACCAGGAGTTTATGCTGATTCCCGGCTTTACCTCTGGGGAGAACATTAAGCTGAACCGGGAACCCCTCTCCGCCAATCCGGTAAGCCGGGTGCTTGGCGGCGCCTTGAAAACGGTGGATTTTCTTAAAATCAGCCAGCAGTCTCAGGCTACCTTGGATAAACTGGGGGTCTCGCTGGATGAGAGCCGTATGGTGGACTCTCTGCCTGTGGGCTATATGCAGTTTGTGGAAATTGCCCGGGAAATCGACAAGGAGAACATTAAGCTGCTGATTTTGGATGAACCTACCGCCGTGCTCACAGAGTCGGAGGCGGAGATTGTTCTGCAGATTGTCAAGCGGCTGAGCAGCATCGGCATCGCCGTTTTGCTGATTACCCACCGGATCAACGACATTATGGAGGTTGCCGACACGGTTACCATCCTGCGGGACGGGAAAAATGTCAAGTCCATTCCGGTCTCTCAGACCACGCCTGGCGAGATTGCCCAGATGATGGTAGGCCGGGAACTGGACTTGGGCTCCATCCAAAAGCGGCAGGAGCCGCTTAGTGGAGAGGTGGTCCTGAGCCTGCGGGACTTTTCTGTGGATATGTCGGGCGAGCGGGTGAAGGGAATCGACCTGGATGTGTACCGGGGCGAGATCCTGGGCATCGGCGGCCTGGCAGGCCAGGGCAAGATCGGCATTGCCAACGGGATTATGGGAATTTATCCCACCAGGGGTACGGCCACCGTATCCGGCGTGCCCCTGAAGCTCAACTCCCCCAAGGATTCCATCAACGCCAAGCTGGCCTTTGTCTCAGAGGACCGGAGGCGGATGGGCTTTGCCCCCGATCTGACTATCGCGGAGAACATTGCGGCCCCTACCATGATTAATCACAACCGCTTTTTCCGCAAAGTGCTGTTTTTCGAGCAGCTGAATCAAAAGGCCATTGACGAGGTGGCCGAGGACTATATCCAGGAGTTCCAGATCAAGTGTACCGGCCCGAATCAGCGGGTAGGCACCTTGTCCGGCGGTAACCAGCAGAAGGTATGCGTGGCCAGCGCCCTAATGCTGGAGCCCGATATTCTGTTGGTGTCTGAGCCGACCCGGGGGATTGACGTGGGCGCGAAAAACATGGTGCTCAATACGATTACCAAGATCAACCGGGAAAAGGGCGTTACCGTCATCTTTACCTCATCAGAGCTGGCTGAGCTGCGTCAGGTTTGTGACCGGATCGCCATTGTGTCCGACGGCAAAATTGTTGATATTCTGCCTGCCGACGCGGACAGTGAGACGATTGGCCTTGCCATGAGCGGAGACAGGAGGTAGTCAAATGATCAAGCAAAAAGTACGGCAGTTTGGAATGCCGCGCATCATTATCATCGCCTTTATCATCGTCATCCTGATTGGCGCGCTGCTGGAGGGCCAGGACATGGCCGCCCTGATTACCGACTCCCTGGTCCGTGTGGGCCAGAATATGATTCTGGCCCTTGCAATGCTGCCCTGCATCCTGGTAGGCGCCGGGCTGAATATGGGCCTTGCCATTGGAATCGTGTGCGGCCTGTTGGCCGGTCTGCTCAGTGTGCAGTTTGGGCTGATGAGCTGGGCCGGTTTTTTGACCGCAGCGGTGCTGGCCCTGGCTATCGGCGTGGTGGGCGGTCTGCTCTACGGGCGCCTGCTGAACATGGTGAAGGGCTCTGAGATGCTTATCGGCAACTATCTGGGCTCCTCCATGGTCTACCTCATGTGTATGTTTTGGTTCTCCGCCCCCTTCACCAACCCCACCATTATCTGGCCTATGGGCGGCACCGGTGTGCGTACCACGGTGCCGGTCAGCGACTATTACGAGAAGCTGCTGAATAACTTCCTGAATTTTAAAATCGGCCGAGTAACCATCCCCACCGGCCTATTTCTCTTCGTGGCTTTTGTCTGCTTTGTTGTGTACTTATTTACCAAGAGCCGAACCGGAACCATCCTGCGAGTGGTGGGCAACAATCCCGCCTATGCCGCCATGTCCGGCGTGAACGTGAACAAGGCCCGCATGATTGGCATTGTCCTGTCCACTATGCTGGCGGCCCTGGGCATTGTAGTCTACGCCCAGAGTTATGGCTTTTATCAGACTTACGAGGGCCCGCTGACCATGGCCTTCACCCCCATGGCGGCCATCCTGCTGGGAGGCGCCACCATGCGCAGCGTGAAGATACGCCATGCGGTCATTGGGACTTTCCTGATTCAGACCCTGCTGACCACCGCCCTTCCGGTGTGCAACCAGCTGTTCCCGGAGAGCAACCTGTCGGAGGTATTCCGTATTATCATCTCAAACGGCATTATTTTGTATGCCCTGTCTCAGGCGGGAGGTGAGACCCGATGAAAAAAACAAAACGGTTTTTGATTTCCAACGCGGTTCCGATTCTGTTTGGGGTGCTTTGTATCATTGGCATATATCTCTCGGGAACGCCCATTTCCACCATTTTGTCCGATCTGGTCAACCGCTTTGACCGGAATATCCTGCTGGTACTCTCGCTCATCATCCCGGCGACCTGCGGCCTGGGCATGAACTTCGGTATCGTGTTGGGTGCTATGTGCGGTCAGGTGGGCCTGGTCATTGTGACTATTCTGAATATGTCCGGCATCAGCGCACTGCTGCTGGCCGCCCTGATCGCCATGGCTGCCGCCATTCTCTGCGGATTCCTGGCCGGAAAAATTCTGAACCGTACCAAAGGCCAGGAGATGATCACCAGCATGATCGTTGGCTACTTCTCCAACGGGATCTATCAGTTTATCTTTTTGTTTGTGATTGGCGGGATTATCAAGGTGGAGCACGATATTCTGCTGACAGGCGGGATCGGCATCAAAAACACCATTGCCCTGGACAATATGCAGTATGGGCTGGATAACCTATCCGTCTTCGGCATGAATACCCGTGTGGACCTGTTTACCGGGATTATTTTCTTCAGTATCTTCTTTGCCGTGATGTTCCTGATCGGCGCGCTGATTCACAGGCAGTTTACCAAAAAGCTGGTTGTCCAGCTGGTGGTGTGCGGCTCGCTGGCGGCGGCCTCCTCGGTTATGACCAAGATGCCCCGGTTCCTGGTGGCAAAGACCTTGATCCGCATTCCAATTCCCACCTTCCTGCTGATTGCTCTGGTGTGTTTCCTGATGCAGAAATTTATGAAGACCAAGCTGGGCCAGGACATGCGCGCTGTAGGGCATGACCGGGAGGTGGCGGGCGCCTCCGGCATCAAAGTGGATCAGGTGCGCATTATTTCTGTCATTATTTCCACGGTGCTGGCTGCCTGGGGACAGATTATCTTCTATCAGAATCTGGGCACGATGGACGCCTACTACGGCCATGAGAAGGTGGGAACCTTCTGCGTCGCCGCTATTCTGATTGGCGGGGCCTCTGTGAAGCGGGCCACCATTGGACAGGCCATTTTGGGCACAATTCTGTTTCATCTGCTCTACACGGTCAGCCCGCTGGCCTCTCAGCAGCTGTTCAGCAGCTCCATGGTGGGCGGCTACTTCCGCATGACGCTGTGCTATGCGGTCATTGCCATTGCGCTGGTCCTCCACGTCTGGGAGAGCCAGTCCAAGGACCGGGAGCTTCATTAAAGGATAAGGAGGCGACGGGATTGAATCATTATTTTCAGCGGATCGCTCCCTGGGAGGCGGGGCTTGGTCCGGACCGGCTGATTGAGTTATATCGGTTTTTGTCCAAGCCGGAGATGGGGCTGCACTCCTTTATGGTGCTGCGCCACGGAAAGGTGGCCTCTGAGGCCTGGTGGACCCCCTATGGGCCGGAAAAACCCCACACTATGTTTTCAGCCAGCAAGACATTTACCGGGCTGGCGGCGGGTTTTGCGGTGGAGGAGGGACTTCTGGACCTGGACGACCGGGTGGTAGATTTTTTCTCCGATTACCTCCCGGCCAAGACCTGTGAAAACATGGAAAAGATGCGGGTACGCCATCTGCTCACCATGACCACCGGCTTTGCCAAGGACCCCCATGATTTTCCCTGGCCCCGCCCAGACGACGTTTTGGCCACCGGCCCCCACTGCTGCCACCAGGGGATTGAGCAGCCCCAGATCGATTGGGTCCGCAATTTCTTCCACCACTACGTGGCCTATGAGCCGGGAACGGAGTTTGTCTACTGTACCCACGGAACCTATATGCTTTCCGCCGTGATACAGCGGGCGGTGGGGAAAACCGTCTCCGAATATTTGAACGAAAAACTCTTTCAGCCCCTTGGAATTGGAACGCCCAGCTGGGAGACCGGCCCTGACGGCTACACGGTCGGCGGATGGGGGCTGATGCTGACCACGGAGCAGCTGGCCGTTGTGGGCCAGTGGTTGCTGGGCGGCGGAAGCTGGAACGGTGTGCAGCTGCTGTCTGAGCAGTGGATTCGGGACGCCTCATCGGTCCACATCACAATGGATCACCTGGACGAGCCCCATATGGCCGGCTACGGCTATCAGATGTGGATTGACCGGCGAGAAGGAGCCTACCATTTCAAGGGGGCGTTTGGCCAGGAGTGTACCGTGATTCCCGGCAAGGACATGGTGGTCGTCTACACTGGCGGTTCCAGCTCCCAGGCCCGCAGAGAGGCAGCCGAGAAGATTTGGGAGCTGCTGGTTACTCCCGCGGGCCCGGCTCTTCCCGCGCCTGCGGACCCGGAGGCGCTGTGCCGCCTGACCGCCTCACTGGGCATCCAGCTCCAGGAGGGCACCCCCTCCTGGCAGAACGAATATGCCGAGCGGTGGAACAAAAAGCGCTACGTCTTTGGGGACAACCGGCTGAATTTCACCTGGCTTTCTCTGGAGTTTGCCCAATCTTTTGACCAGTGCGACCAATTGACTTTGGGACTTGGAGACCGGTCCTTTACGGTTCCGGTGGGGTTTGGCACCTGGCGGGAGGGGAAAACCTGTGTATCCACCCCGGAGACCGATACAGACGTATCGATCATTTTTGAGCATGTGTCCTCCTCCGGAGCCTGGCGCGACGGGCATTATTTTATAACACTGTGTTTCGATGAGACCAGTTACATTAACCAGCTGGATATCTCCTTCCATCCTGGCGGCGTCGTTCTGCGGCACACAAGGAATTGTTCCTTCTTTGCGGCGTCTGATGCAGTGCTGATCGGTCTGGAAGAGTAAGGCAAAGCTGCCGCAGATAGGATAATCTGCGGCAGCTGTACTTTTGCGGCTCTCTCCGACAGGGATACAAAATATTTGACAAGATTTCTTTGCCGTTGTCAGTAAAATTCGTGCAAATAATCTTGAACTGTGATAAAATGTATTATATGGCATTTGAACATTCCCGGGATTGCGGGGATACAGCGCAAAATGGAGGGGTTACGATGGCGTCAGACACTAAGGTTTATCGGGTAGCAATGCTGCTGCGTGCGGATCGAAACCGGGTAAAGGAAATTCTGGGCAACCAATATTTGGACTGTACGTTTGACTATTATACAGTCAATTCGCTGGAGGAGGTCCGCGCTGTCTGCCTGGAGGTCCGGGATATATATGATGGCATCTTAACCAGCGGTCTGTTTTCCCATCAGGTTGTTTCCTGCTATTCCTCGGAAAGCAGCATCCCGCACCGCTACTTTGCGGCCTCGGTGGAAAACTATTACCGGCAGATTCTTCTCCAGACCATGCACAACCCAGACCTCAGCTTGGGGGGCATCCACCTTGACTTGATGACCGAGCATCAAAATCTGCCCGACATTCTGGAGGAAAACCGGCTTGGTCCCCTGATGCAGGAGGAGCGCACCGT
>JAAWLY010000075.1 GCA_022798155.1 Lawsonibacter sp.
GTTGTGGCGCAGGCCCACCTCGAAGTCGTTGGGGTCGTGGGCGGGGGTCATCTTCACGCAGCCGGTGCCGAAGTCCATCTCCACGTAGTCGTCGGCCACAATGGGAATTTCCCGGTCCATCAGGGGCAGGATGCAGGTCTTGCCGACAAGGTGCTTGTACCGCTCGTCGTTGGGGTTGACGGCCACGCCGGTGTCGCCCATCATGGTCTCGGGCCTGGTGGTGGCGACAACCAGATAACCACTCCCGTCGGCCAGGGGGTAGCGCATGTGCCACAGGTGGCCGGGCTTGTCCTGATACTCCACCTCCGCATCGCTCAGGGCGGTGACGCAGTGGGGGCACCAGTTGATGATCCGGGAGCCCTTGTAGATCAGGTCTTTTTTGTAGAGGGAGACAAACACATGCCGGACGGCCCGGGAAAGCCCCTCGTCCATGGTGAACCGGGAGCGCTCCCAGTCGGCGGAGATGCCCAGCTTCTTCTGCTGGGCCACGATGCGGGCGCCGTATTTGGCCTTCCAGTCCCACACCCGCTCCAGGAACTTCTCCCGGCCCAGGTCATAGCGGCTCAGGCCCTCGTTCTTGCGCAGCTCCTCCTCCACCTTCACCTGGGTGGCGATGCCCGCGTGGTCGGTGCCGGGGAGGTACAAAGCGGCATAGCCTTGCATCCGCTTATAGCGGATGAGCATATCCTGGAGAGAGTCATCCATGGCGTGGCCCATGTGGAGCTGGCCGGTGACGTTGGGGGGCGGCATGACGATGGTGAAGGGCTTTTTCTTGGGGTCCCGGCGGCCGCGGAAGCAGCCGCTCTCCTCCCAGGTACGGTAGACGCGGCCCTCTACCTCCTGGGGCTCATAAACCTTGGGCAGTTCTTTTTTCATGGAAATGTCTCCTTTATGTTTGAATGTTTCAGTTTTTCTCCCGGAAGGATCCTTTGGGTGCGGGATTCAGGTGCGCTCCTCGGACCGTCCCACCAGGTAGTCGATGGTGACGCCGTAGAAATCGGCCATCCGGACCAGGACGGAGGCGGAGGGCTCCCGTTCGCCACGTTCGTATCGGACATAGGTATTCAGTGGAAGTCCCATTTCCTGAACCAGGCTTTTTTGTGATAGATCCCGGTCTAGCCGAAGAGCAAGAAGCCGTTCCGGTAATTTTGTCATTTTTCACTCACCCCTTGACAACCCCATTCGGGGTGTGTATAATAGCACCATGTGAACCCCATTCGGGGTTGAGTGGAGGAAAAATAATGGATGACTTAATGAAGTGCCTGTACGATTTTACGCTGGAGCGGCGGATGGGAACCATGTATCAGGACCCGGAGTATGAGGAGGTATCCCGCGGCTTGGAGTCACAGCTGGAGACGGTACAGAAGGATATGACCGAACAGCAAGAGAAGGAATTCAGCCTGCTTCTGATAAACATCTCCGCCCAGACCAGTATTGAAAAGGAGCACCTGTTTCGGGCGTCGCTGGGCCTGACCCGGGAGCTGCGGGCTCTGATTATCTGATCTTCTGGATTTTCAGCCCGGTTTTCTTCTGGATCAGCGCCCGGAACTCCTCCGGCGTCCCCCAGGAGAGGCCCTTTTTATCGTAGATCTGGCCGTGGCGCCGGTCCAGCAGGAGAAAGAAAAAATCCTCTGTCTCCGCGGCGGCCTGGATGGAGCCGTAGGAGTACCAGTTTTCTCCCGACTGGGTGCGGCAGACGTAGCCGCTGTCCTGAAAGGTGGCGTTGACCACCCGGTGGTCCTCAGGAATATGCCGCAGGCCGGCCGCGCCGTTGATTCGGTCCTCCAGCAGCAGCAGGCCCAGCATGAACAGCCCCATCACCGTGTTGGGCAGCCAGCTTCCAAAGCCTCCCCGGAGGTAGGCCGCCGTCAGGAATGCCTCCAGCGCCACCACAAACCAGGCCAGCGTCCGCACCGGAAAGCTGCTCCCCCGGCGCAGGGTCTTTCGATTGACCCGAGCCAGGACAGTCATGGCCCTTTGGTCGATTGTGGTCTGAATGATAAGCACCAAATCACCTCGAATATTGGCCATAGTTGTTGTTCAGGACACCCTTCAGCTGCGCCGGCGTGACGTAGTCGGAGTAGAAGCCGTCCGCCCATAAGGAGGAAGCGGCCATACTGCTCAGGCGGTTGACCGTGTGGGTGTAAACCAGGCGGCCGTAGCTGTGGAGGATTCTGCTGTTCTCAGCGGCGAGACGGGCGGCGTCGATGGTGACCACCGGGATATCCCGCTCCTGGCAGAACCTGCCGATTTCGTCATAATCCGGGTTCCCAATCTGATACAGGGTGAAGATCCAGTTTTTGACAGGGGCCTCCGCCTTGACCCAGTCGTACATCTCTTCGTGGTAGATCTGAATGATGATCCGATCCCACAGGGAGGGGTCGCCCGCCTGGTTCACCGCCCGGACGATCTCCCGGACCTGGGCCCGGACGGAAGCCTCGTCAGTGTCCTTGCCGTCTGTGACGATGTAGACGTCAGGATAAGCCAGCATCAGGTCTATGATGCCGTCGATGTCCAGCGGGGAGTAGTAGTAGCACACCGGCGTGCTCATAAACGTTTTCCAGTCCGCCACCCCCTCCAGGCTCTGCTCCATGTTGAAGTTGGAATTGGTGTCCCAGTCGTGCCGGGCCACCATAACGCCGTCGGAGGTGAGCTGAAGATCGACCTCGAATACCCGCTGTCCTCGGGCGTAGCTCTCCAGAAAAGCGTCCTTGCAGTTTGTGCCGATCCTGCCGTCTACTGTTCCCATGGCGTGGGCAATCACCGGGATATCCGTCCAGGAACGGGCGGACGGGCTGTTGTCAGCGGCGGCGCGGCGGATGGCGTTGACAAGGGGAAAGACACTGCTGCGGATGGCGCGGGTAATGGTGACCGGGGGCACCTCGATCCACACCGCACAGGCGGGGACGGCGGCCATTGTGAGGGAGCACATCAGCGCCGCGCCGGCCACAAGGCTGGCCGCCTGTTTTATGTTGTTTCTCTTCATGGATTCCTCCACCTTTCTTGCAGATAAAAACACCCTGAGTCCAAACAGACTCAGGGCGATTCTATAACCGCGGTACCACCTGAATTTCCCCAGAGGGGACGCTCCTTCCTTCTGTAACGGGAAGCCCCGCCGTCCCCTACTGCCGTTTCAGGGACAGGGCGCGAAAGCCACCTTTTTCAGGCCGGGCCGGGGACTTGCACCGTCCGTCCCCTCTCTGAAGGCGCCAAACCGGAATACTCCTCTTTCGCATTGCCTTTGTTTGCTCAATTATATGCAAAAAATGGGGGGTTGTCAAGGGGAAATGTGCCGGCCGCTGCCTACTTTTTGTTCTTCAGATAGAGGATATTCAGCCCCTTCAAGAGCAGGTCCTTCTCCAGGAGAATCTCCCGGCGGCACAGGGGGACGATGAACTGGGCCATCCCCCCGGTAGCCACCACCGTGGCGGAAAAGCCCAGCTCCTCCTCCACCCGGTCCAGCATTCCGTCCAGCATGGCGGCGGTGCCGTACATAATACCGCTGCGCATACAGTCCACCGTATTCTTGCCGATCACCTTTTTAGGCCGGTCCAGACGGATGCCGGGCAGTTGGGCGGTGCGGGAGGTGAGGGCCTCCAGCGACACCCGCACGCCGGGAATGATACAGCCGCCCAAATAGGTGCTGCCCCGGCCCACCACCTCGATGGTGGTGGCGGTGCCCAGGTCCAGCAGGATCAGGGGGGGCTCGTACTCCGCCAGAGCGGCCACGGCGATGACAATCCGGTCGCTGCCCACCTGGGAGGGGCTGTCCATCTGAATGTTCAGCCCCGTTTTCAGTCCCGGGCCCACTACCATAGGGGCCTTGCCCGTTACCTTGATGACCCCGGTGCGTACCGAGTTGAACACCGGAGGCACCACCGAGGAGATGATGCAGTCATCCACATCCTGGGGCTTTACGTCGAAGAGGCTGAGCATACTCTTAATCTCCGCCCCGTACTGGTCGGAGGTCTTGATGCGGTCGGTGGCGATGCGGGCCTCAAAGGTGATCTTGCCATTATCTATCCCGCCGATGACAATATTCGTGTTGCCGATGTCGATTGCCAGGAGCATGCTGCTCACCTGATTTCTGCAAAATTATCCCGCCTGGGTGCGAAGCCCCAGAGAGGGCACGTGGAACAGCGCCTTGCACACGGCGGTAACCAATACGGCGGCGGCGACAGCCTCGGCCACGCCGGAGGTGGTGACCACCGTCATCACCAGACCCAGCACCGCCTCCATGCCCACGTTCTTCGCCGCGGCAAACTCAGGGGCGAAAAGAAAATAGATGCCGCCCATCACCAGCACGGTGTTGGTCAGCGCCCCGACCACCCCCACCACGGGCAGGGCGACAAAGTCGTTGACCTTCAGCTTTTTCAGAGCGATCCACAGCCAGCCGGACACCACGCCGATCAAAATACGGCAGCCCAGAGCGATCCACACCGCCTTGACCGCCCCCGCGCCGCCGTCAGCCTCGGCGGCCCACACAGGGGAGAAGGCGAAGGACAGCGCCGTTGGGGTCATGGTGGCCGTCCACATGGAGCACAGGCCAAACACGCCCCCCAGAACCGCCCCGGCCAGCGGACCCAGCACTACCGCGCCTACGATAACGGGGATGTGGAGCGTGGTGGCGTTGATCAGGGGCAGGGGGATCAGGCCGATGCCGGTGAGCTGGAGAACCAGCTGAAGGGCCACAAACATGGCCACTCCCACTATCCAGCGGGTGTCGCGTTTCTGAGTTTTCATAAAATTACCTCCTGCTGCCGCTCCGCCATCTGCGGATGCAGCGCAATATTTAAGAGGGCGAGGACGTCCCCCGTCCTCTCAGGCGACTATTATACAGGATACCGCCCTAAGATGCAAGAGAAAACTTTATGACTTTACAGCGGAAGGCGCCACAATTTTCTTTCAAACATTTCAGCATATACCTTATGCTGGGCGATTCGAGGGAGCAGCAGAAGCTGCCCCTTTATAAATAGTGGTACCGCTTCCGGTATTTCCAGATCAGCAGCCCGGCGGCCACGGCGCCCAGAAAATCGGCGGCCACGATTGCCAGCCAGACGCCGTCCAGCCCCAGGAAGGCGGGCAGGAGGAGAACCATGCCTCCCCGGAAGAGGAAGGTGCGCAGAAATGAGATCAGGGCGGAGACAGCCCCGTTGCACAAGGCGGTAAAGAAGCCGGAGCCGTAGATGCCCAGCCCGCAGGTCAGGTAGCCAAAGGCAAAAATACGAAAGCCGTGGACCGTCATCTCCATCAGCTCCGGGCTGTAGCCAACAAAGGCCACGGCCAGCGGCCGGCTGAGCAGCTCCGCCAGCGCCACCATAGACACCGAGGTAATCCCGATAATGGCGCCGCTCTTGTGGAAGATGGACTTCAGCTCCCCCTCGTGTCCCGCTCCAAAGTGGTAGCTGACAATGGGGCCGCTGCCCATAGAGAAGCCCAGAAAGATGGCGGCAAAGGCAAAATCCACATACATCATCACCGAGTAGGCGGCCACCCCCATCTCCCCCACCATCCGCATCAGCTGGAGATTGAAAAGAATGCCGATAAGGGAGGAAGAAAGATTGCTCATCAGCTCAGAGGAGCCGTTGACGCAGGCGTTTTTCAGCTCCCGCCAGTACAGCTTGGTGGGACACAGCCGCAGCGCCCCCATAGGGGGTTTGAGGAAAAAGAGAAGCGGGAGAGCACCTCCTATGCCATAGCTGAGCACCGTGCCCCAGGCCGCCCCAGCAACGCCCATGTGCATCGGCCCCATAAACAGATAGTCCAGGGTGATATTGGTAACTCCGGAGATCAGGGAGAAAAACAGCCCGATCTTGGGCAGCTCTGCGGTCACGAAAAACGTCTGGAAGGTGACCTGGAGCATAAAGACGAAGCTGCCCCCCAGGACCACCGCCCCATAGGCCAGACAGTCGTCCATCAGCACGTCGCTGGCCCCCACCAGCCGGGCCAGGGGCTCCACAAAGCAGAGGGCCAGCAGAGACAGGGCAACCCCCGCCCCCAGCACACACAGGATAATCATGGTAAAATATTGGTTGGCCAGCTCCCGTCTGCCCTCTCCCATGGTGCGCGCCACAATGGCGCTGCCGCCGGAGCCCAGCATAAAGCCCACCGCCCCCACAATCATGGCCACCGGGAACATGATGTTCACCGCGGACAGGGCGTTCTCCCCCACCAGATTAGAGACGAACAGACCGTCCACAATGCTGTAGAGAGAGGTACAGATCATCATGATAATGGATGGCATGGTAAAGCGGAGCAGCTTGCCGTATGTGAAATGATCGGATAATTTGATTGCCATAAAGATTTAATCCTCCTGGGACATATCAAAAATCTGCCGGGCCTCCTGGAGCCGCAGCTCAAGGTGCCGCCGGGTCAAGTCCAGCAGGGCGGCCTGCTCCTCCTCAGGCATGAGACGATAGGCCCGCTCCTCCATCTCCAGCACCAGCTGGACGGTGCGCTTCGACAGGGCCTGGCCCTGGGGGGTAAGCTCCAGGTATTTGCGCCGCCCCCCGCCGCCGGACAAACGGATATGTCCCGCCTGTTCCAGGCTTTTCATCCCCGAGTTGATGGTCTGCTTGCTCAGATTCAGGTAGCTGCTCATCTCTGCCTGAGTGAGGGGCCGGTTTGCCGCCTGCAGGGCATATAGAATCCAAAAAGCGGAATCAGACAGGCCAAAGTGTCTGGCCAGACGGCGGTACAGCCCGTCGTCCTCCTTATACATCCGGCAGGACTCCAGATTGAACTGTTGAAAAGTCAGCTCCGCCATCACACTTCCTCCTTGACCAGCAAAATGTCCGAAATCAGACTTACCATATCTTAGTCTGATTCCGGACATTTGTCAAGGGGGGATTTCACCTAAAAGATGAAATCCCCCCGATAAATTTTTTAAAAACTTTTGATTTTAAGTCCACACATCTTTTATCATAAGCTCCACCGCAATGTCAAGGATCCGCCCGGCCACAGCCTCCTTGGACATCAGGGGCAGCTCCTGGGAGCCGGCGGGGGTAAAGACGGTCATCACGTTGGTGTCGGTGCCGAAGCCCGCCCCGGCCACCTTCAGGTTGTTGGCGCAAATCATGTCCAGCTTCTTTTTCTCCAGCTTGGCCCGGCTGTTCTCCTCCATATTCTGCGTCTCCATGGAGAAGCCGCACAGCACCTGTCCCGCCCGGCGGTGCTCCCCCAGGTGCTGGAGGATGTCCCGGGTGCGCTTCACGGGGATGGACAGCTCGCCGTCCTTCTTCTTGATCTTGTCGTCGGCATACTGGGTAGGGGTATAGTCGGCCACAGCGGCAGCTTTGAAGATAAAGTCGGCCCAATCCTGGCGTGCGGCCACCGCCTGAAACATGTCCTGTGCGGAGACCACGTCCACCACCTCTACAAAGGGGGGCGGGACGATGGCGGTGGGGCCGGATACCAATACCACCTCCGCCCCCCGGAGCATGGCCATTCTGGCGATGGCGTAACCCATCTTGCCGGTGGAGTGATTGGTGAGATAGCGCACCGGGTCCAGAGCCTCCTGGGTGGGGCCGGCGGTGACCAGGACGTGCCGGCCTGCCAGGTCGTGGGGCAGGGCGATTTTTCGCAGGATGTGCTGGAGGAGGAGCTCCGGCTCGGGCAGCTTGCCCGCCCCCACCGCCCCGCAGGCCAGCCGGCCGGAGGCGGGGGCGATCACCTCCCAGCCGTAGCGGCGGAGGATATCCAGGTTGTCCTGGGTAACGGGGTTCTCAAACATTTTCGTATTCATGGCCGGGGCGATGAGCTTGGGACAGGTACAGGCCAGCACGGTAGTGGTGAGCATGTCGTCGGCCAGGCCGTGGGCCAGCTTGGCGCACACGTTGGCGGTGGCCGGGGCGACAATGACCAGGTCAGTGCGGTCCGCCAGGGCGATGTGCTCTACCTGATGGGAGAAGTTTCGGTCGAAGGTGTCTACCATGCACCGGTTTCCCGTGAGCTGCTCAAAGGTGAGAGGGGTGATAAACTGGGTGGCGTGGGCGGTCATAATGATCTCCACGTTGGCGTGCTGCTTCACCAGCGCTGAGGCTAGATAGGCCGCCTTGTAGGCGGCGATCCCCCCAGTTACCCCTAACAGGATGGTTTTTCCTTTTAACACAGCGGTATCCTCCTTTCGTATTTCTGTTATTATACCCTCCCGGTCCCCCGCTGTAAAGTCATAAAGTCTTGCAGGTTTGTCCGCGAAGTGTTACAAAATGGGAAAGGGTTTCAAGCTGTGCCAGGGTCGCATATTTGCTTATAGGGATTGGGGATATGCTTTAGATTATGCAATTTTGAAGAAGATTGAAAAAGACTCTTTACATTTTAAAAAAATCTGCTATAATAAAAGAGCTGTTTGAGTAACGTCAAAATATCTGTATCTGTCGTACACAGCCGTGAGGTCGGGAGAGCCTGTAAGCCGGCTTTTAAGTGAACACAAAAATGAATTAAGAAAGCTGAAAAGCTGAAAAAATCTGGGCCTGTAGCGCAGCTGGGAGCGCACTACATTCGCATTGTAGGGGTCGTCGGTTCGAATCCGATCAGGTCCACCAAAAGCCGCAAAATGTTATTTTGCGGCTTTTTTATAACTTTTAGCCGAATATTGTCGTGGAGATATAGCTCAGCTGAGAGATCGCCTGTATGGCATTCAAGTGGTCAGCGATTCGATCCCACTTATCTCCACCAAGATAAACCACAAAGCCTTGGCTTTGTGGTTTATCTTATTTGATAGAAAAATGAGAAATCAGATGCCCGCTCTGGATACACCTACACAGTCACCAGCTAGTATTACCATTGCCGCCATTTCTTGGATTGTCAGGAACATATTCAGGATTATGCCGACTGGCTGGCTCAACAGAGTAAAAGTGCCAGCACCGTCCATACTTATTTAGCGGGAGTTTGTCTCGTATATGAGGTTCCTTTAGCAGACATCCAAAAGCCCAAGCGAGTTGTTTCTGAGAATATCCGCAGTAGAGGTGTAAAGAATGTTGATAACAGGAAAGATACGGCCCGAGAGGTATCCCCACGGTTATATGACTTTGCCAGCGCTGTGGGCATACGCCGTGCGGAGTATGCTCGATTAAGGGGCAGCGATTTGCTCTACGACGAGTCCAGATATTTGTGTGTTTAGATTCGGCGAGGTAAAGGAGGCAAGTATCAATTACAACGCATCCTGCCGGGCGATGAGGCGTTTATCCGGTCCTACTTTAATGGTTCTGAGTCATCAGTGTTCACGAAAGCTGAACTGGACAATAAGATTGATTTGCACCATCTCAGGGCTTGCAAGCGCAGCGGGCCTATCGGTATTACGCCAACCGCCTTCGTAGGAAGTCGGGGTACCGGGAGCAGTTGGAGCAGGAAATCAAGGCTCGTTGGCACAAGTACAACAAGCGACGTTGGAAGCAACTCGAGTTCGAGGGAACGTACAAATTGCGTGGAGCAAACCGACAACTGGCTCGGCGTCTGGAACAGCCTACGGAGTATGACCGGCTGGCGGTGTTGGCGACAAGCGTATTTCACTTATCACATTGGCGGTGCGATGTTACTGTTTCTAATTATTTGTTGGCATAGTGATAATGTATAATATGTAGTTTGTTGGGTATTTGCCACGGTCAAAACGTGAACAGCTCTAAGAAGGATTATCGGCCCCACAGGCGATCATCAGCTTTCTGCCGCGCTTTTTTCGCCTTGCTCTGACGGATGCTTGGCGCTCCCGTACCGTCACGGCTCAAAAACCACCTCCTTCCCGTCCGATTTTAGAATCAT
>JAAWLY010000076.1 GCA_022798155.1 Lawsonibacter sp.
ATGCCCCAGGACATCGCCCAGCGGGACGTGATTGTCCTGGACCCCATGCTGGCCACCGGCGGCTCGGCCTCCGCCGCCATCACCTTCATCAAGGGGTATGGCTGCAAGCACGTCAAGCTGATGAACGTTCTGGCCGCCCCCGAGGGCATTGCGTGCATCCAGAAGGACCACCCCGACGTGGAGATCTATGTGGCCGCTGTGGATGAAAAGCTCAACGACCACGCCTATATTGTCCCCGGCCTGGGGGATGCCGGCGACCGCATTTTCGGCACGAAGTAAAAGGGGACTCCCCCGGGCGAAAGGGGAGCCGGAAGATAAAGACGGGCGGGCCGGTTTGGAAAACACCGGTCCGCCCATCCATTTCTGCGGAATTTCTTATTGTCATTTTCGCCAAAGAGCGCTATAATGGAAAGAGAAACAGACAGCCGGCCGCCCAAATCAACGGGCGTGCTGGATATAAATCCCACTGAGGAGGTGCGCTGTGAGCAACTATGTCATATCCATCAGCCGCGAATTTGGCAGCGGCGGCCGCTTGATTGGAAAGCAGCTGGCAGCCCGGCTGAGCATCCCCTGTTATGACCGGACCATCATCCAGAAGACCGCGGAGAAGAGCGGACTGTCCCCGGACTTTATCGCCCGGGCGGAGGAACGGGCCCGCAGCCGGTTCCATCTCTCTGCCATTCACGGGGGACTGAACCAGTCCGCTTTGTCCTACCACGGCACGCCGGTCAGCCATCAGGCCTTTTTTGCCCAGGCTGAGGTGATTCGGGAGCTGGCCGATGAGGGCCCCTGTGTCATTGTGGGCCGGTGTTCCGACTATGTTCTGGGGGAGCGGCCGGAGTGTCTGAAGGTGTTTATCTATGCCGACCTGGCCAGCCGGGTGGAGCGCTGCGTGGAGGAGTATCACATTCCCGCCCAAGGGATGGAGCGGCGCATTGTCCAGATGGACCGGGGGCGCTCCAACTACTACGGCTATTATACCGGCCACCGCTGGGGGGATATGCGCCGGTATGACCTGACCCTCAACTCCAGCACCGTGGGGGTGCAGGGGGCCGTGGCCCTGATTGCTGCCCTGACCCAGGCGCGGGACGCCCACCTGGGCCAGAGCTGAGAGGCGCGCGCGATGGAGACACAGGCCCGCATTCAGCTGTCCGGCGAGCCGGACGGGATGCAGAATTACTTCGATGCCCTGACCCAGGCCGGGGCCGTTCCGGTGGGGGGCTACTGTCCGTCGCCCGACCTGACCTGCGACGGTCTGGTCCTGTGCGGCGGCGGCGACTTGGACAGCGCCCTCTTCGGTCAGGAGAACCGGGGCTCTGAAGCGCCGGACCACGCCCGGGACGCGGCGGAGCTGGCCCTGTTCCAGGCCTTTTTCCAGGCGGGCAAGCCCATTCTGGGCATCTGCCGGGGGATGCAGCTGATTAACGTGGCCCTGGGGGGCACCCTGATTCAGGACCTGCCCCAGGAGCAAAAGGCGTTCCACTGCGGCGGAAAGGCCGATATGGTCCACCCCCTCCGGGCGCTGGAGGGCTCCGTCCTCCACATGCTCTACGGGCCCGTCTTCTCTGTCAACAGCTCCCACCACCAGGCGGTGGACGCCCTGGGCAAGGGCCTGCGGGCCGTTGCCTGGGCGGAGAGCGGCTTTGCGGAGGCCATCGACTGCCCGGGCCTGCCCCTGCTGGGGGTCCAGTTTCACCCGGAGCGGATGGCCTTTGGCCGCCACCGGCTGGATACGGTGGACGGCGCCGCTTTGTTCAGCTGGTTTCTGGGGGTGTGCCAGGGGGACGTCTCCGCTTTTTCGGAGATGCCGGGACTTTTTTCAGATAAAGCGTAACAGGTTTTACATAAAGAAAGGATCTTAGGGATGCATAGATTGAAAACGCGGCGCTGGGTTCAGCTGCTGCTGGTAGTGGGGCTCTGCTTTGGAACGCTGGCGACGACGGGAGCCGTGGGCCGGGAGGAGCCGGTCCGTCCGCCGGAGGCCCCCGCCGTCCAGGCCCCGGCGGAGCAGGGCGGGGATCAGGCCGCGGCGAAGGAGGCGGAGCTCCGGCGGCAGCGGGCGGCCAGCCTGCTGGGCCGCTACGGGCTGACCCGGGAGCAGAGGGACACCATGTCCGCCCGGGCGGCTGCGGACGCCGCCCTGTTCCAGAGGCTGGAGCGGGGGGAGCTGAGCCGGACTGAGCTGACCTGGCTGGGGCTGCCCAACGCCCGGGCCGACCGGCTGGACCGCTACGACGCCTGGATGGAGGCCCACCCGGAGGACACCAGGGAGAACGCCGTCTTTCAGGTGAACCTGAATCAGGACCAGGCCTTCTACAGCCTGATCTGGGAGACCGCCGACCCGGACAGCCTGGATGTGCTGGTGAACAAGCACTACACCCTGCCCGCCTCCTATGTCCCGGAGCTGGAGGCCCTGGGCAAGGGCTACGGCTCCGGCTCCCTGCGGCCCGAGGCGGCCCGGGCCTTCCGGGCCATGGTGGACGGGGCGAAAGCGGAGGGCGTCACCCTGCGCAGCGTGTCGGCCTACCGGTCCTACAAGACCCAGAAGAACACCTACAACCGGTACTTAAAGCAGTACAAGCAGTCCACGGTGGACACCTTCTCCGCCCGGCCCGGCCACTCGGAGCACCAGACCGGCCTTGCCCTGGACATCAACGTGGCCAGCAGCCGCGCCCACTTTGAGAACACCGCCGCCTTCGCCTGGCTGAAGGCCCACTGCGCCGAGTACGGCTTCATCCTCCGGTACGACCAGGGGAAGGAGGCCATCACCGGCTACCGCTTCGAGCCCTGGCACTACCGCTATGTGGGGGTGGAGACCGCCAAGGTCATCATGGAGCAGGGAATCAGCTATGAGGAGTACCTGGCCCTCCAGCCCGGATAAATCAGAACATGGAACGGCCCCCGGCGAAAGCCGGGGGCCGCGTGTGTCTATTGCCAGCACAGCCGCACTACCAGGGCGGCCGCGCCCTCCCGCAGGTTGTCATATACGGTACGGATCCCCATGGTTTGATCCTCAATGAGATAAATTTCCAGCAGAGCAGCCCCATGCTCCCGGTCCACAACGGTGGGCGTCTCGGCAAAATTCCAGGCCATGCCGTTTCCCAGATAGGAGGCCTCCTTCGCCTCTTGCAGCTCGGTAGATATTCCGGACACCACCGAATTTCCCAGTCTGATCCGGTAGGGCAGGCTGCCGTCCTTCCGCAGCGTCATCCGGAAGGCCAGGAGCTGGCTGCGGGAAAAATCGTGTTCGGAATGAAAGGCGGACATATTGAGCAGCTCCCAGCTTTTGGACAGTCCCTCATGGGTCCACAGCTCCGCTCGGATTACCGCCCCGTCCATATCGTCCGCCAGGGTGAGGTCGTACATATGCAGGAAATCGTCTCCGTCCTGATTGCTCAGCAGATCCACCAGGGCGTTCTGCCGCTCCTCCAGGTCGATGGGGGTGAGAATGGTCTCCGGCTGAGGGGACAGTTCCCGGACCCGGGCATACCCCAGCCACGCCAGCAGACCCAGCAGCAGGACGGCCGCCAGGAGGAACAGCCACTTCCACCGTCTGATTTTCGGCCCCAGCTGGGCCAGGCTGAAGCGCAGGGTGTCCCGGACGGCCTCCTCTCCGGGCTCCTCCCCCCGCTGGCCGGCCAGCAGCTCGGTGACGGTGAGGCCCAGCGCCTCCGCCAGGGGCTCCATCAGGGGCAGGTCGGGGAAGTTTTTTCCCAGCTCCCACTTGCTCACCGCCTGGACCGACACGTAGACCTGTTCCGCCAGCTCCCGCTGGGTGAGGCCCTTCTCCTTCCGGGCCTGGGCAATCAGCGCCCCGGTCTTCATTGCATCCATGCCATCGCCTCCTTGCCCTTATCATACCCGAGCCGGAGGGATTTTGCAATCAACCCCAGGTTGAACGGACGAAATTCTGAAGGGAACGGCAAAAGCGGCTCCGTTTCAGCACGGAGCCGCCGGTATAAGGGGCAAAAGCTGCTAGACCTGCTGAGGCAGGGAGTCGTCCTCCCGGATCCAGTCCTCCACGTGGACAACGGAGTATTCCGACTCCCCGGTGCGGATGACCACCCGCTGGATGCCGGCGTTGATGATAACCCGGCGGCACATGGAGCAGGAGGTGGCGTCGTGGAGGAGGGAGCCGTCTCTGGCCTCCCGGCCGGCCAGATAGAGGGTGGCGCCCAGGGCGTCCCGCCGGGCGGCGGAGATGATGGCGTTCATCTCCGCGTGGACCGAGCGGCACAGCTCATACCGCTGGCCGGAGGGGATGTTCATGGCCTCCCGGGCGCAGTAGCCCAGGTCCATGCAGTTCTTCCGCCCCCGGGGCGCGCCGTTGTAGCCGGTGGAGACAATCTCGTCGTTTTTGACGATAATGGCCCCGTAGCACCGGCGCAGGCAGGTGGAGCGCTCCAGTACGGTTTCGGCGATGTCCAGATAGTAGTTTTCCTTGTCGATGCGCTTCATGGGCGTCAGCCTCCCTGTGGTGAAGTTGTATCGACAGTATAGCCTATTTTCCGCCTCTCCGCAAGTCTTTCCCATAAAATGACCGGCAAGGCCGGCAAAATAGAGAAAATACTGTTTTAATTTACATATTGTTTACGAATAACGCCTTGACGGCGCTTTTGAGAGGGTTTATCATGATAAGGTATATCTGGCAGGCGGCTACCGCCTGCCGTCCCTGTTCAGCCAAGGAGGCGCTCTATGATCCGTAACGCGATCCAGCGATTTATGTATGGCCGCTACGGGAACGACCAGCTCAACCTGTTCCTGATCGGCGTTTATCTGCTGCTCTATCTGGTCTATATGTTCACCAGGTGGGAGGCGGTCTATTGGGTAAGCTTTGTTCTGCTGCTTGGGGCCCTGTTCCGTCTGCTGTCCCGGAATATTGAGCGGCGGCGGACGGAGAACGCAAAATTTATGCGGGCCGCCGGCCCGGTTATCAGCTGGCTCCGCCTGCGCCGCAATATGCACCGGGACAAGGAGCATGTCTACTTCAAGTGCCCCAGCTGCGGCCAGCGGCTGCGGGTCCCCCGGGGCCGGGGCAAGATCACTGTCACCTGCCGCTCCTGCGGCGCAAGCTTCGAGGAGAAGAGCTGAATCGTTCCAGGATGGCCCGTCAGAGATTGACGGGCCGTTGTGTTTTGCCGGAAGCTATGATATACTGGGTAAAATGGCGGGCCGAGGTCGTCCCGCCCTGCCGGTGCAAATCGGCCTGTAGGGGCGGATATCATCCGCCCGAACAATATCCGCAGGTATTACGGGCGGGTAATACCCGCCCCTACATGTGCACCTCGCCTTTATCTCGCCGTAGGGGCACACAATGTACCCAAAGAAACTCATATAATTAGGAGGTAACCTCATGAACGCCAGATACGACGTTGTTATTCTGGGCTGCGGGGAGGCGGGCATCTTTGCCGCCTACGAGCTGGCCCACCTCCATCCCGAGCTGAAGGTGCTGGCCCTGGACCAGGGGGCGGACATCTACCACCGCAGCTGCCCCATTGTGGCGGGGAAGGTGAAGGAGTGCATCCACTGCCCCGTGTGCCATACCATGTGCGGCTTTGGCGGGGCCGGGGCCTTCTCCGATGGGAAATTCAACTTCACCACCCAGTTCGGCGGCTGGCTCACCGACTTTATGGAGCCCGCCCACGTGATGGAGCTGATCGACTATGTGGACTCCATCAACGTCCTGCACGGGGCCACCACCCAGGTGTTCTCCACCGAGAGCGACGCCGCCAAAAAGCTGGCCCGCCAGGCCCTGGCCTACGACCTCCACCTCCTCCAGGCCCGGTGCAAACACCTGGGCACCGAGAACAACCTGCGCATCCTCACCAACATCTACGAGGGGCTGGCGGACAAGCTGGAGTTCTCCTTCAACACGGAGGTGTCCTCCATCCAAAGGGCGGAGGGCGGCTACCGGCTCCTCCTGGCCAAGGGGGGCGGGGTACAGTGCAAATACCTCATCGCCGCGCCGGGGCGGTCCGGGGCGGAGTGGTTCTCCAACCAGTGCAAGGACCTGGGGCTGGAGCTGCTGAACAACCAGGTGGACGTGGGCGTGCGGGTGGAGCTGCCCGCCTCCGTCTTTGAGCATATCACCGACGTGGTCTACGAGTCCAAGCTGGTCTACCGCACCAAGCAGTACGGCGACAGTGTGCGCACCTTCTGCATGAACCCCTACGGCCATGTGGTGGCCGAGAACGTGGAGGGCATCAACACGGTGAACGGCCACTCCTACGCTGACCCCGCCCTGCGCAGCGAGAACACCAACTTCGCCCTGCTGGTCAGCAACCGGTTCACTAAGCCCTTCAACGAGCCTTACCGCTACGGCAAGCACGTGGCCTCCCTGTCCAACATGCTGGCCGGCGGGGTGCTGGTCCAGCGCTTCGGCGACCTGGTAGGGGGCCGGCGCACCAACGAGCACCGGATGGGCAAGTCCACCGTCCGGCCCACCCTCACCGCCGCCGTCCCGGGGGACCTGTCCCTTACCCTGCCCAAGCGGCAGCTGGACGACCTCATCGAGATGATCTACCAGCTGGACAAGCTGGCCCCCGGCACCGCCAACTACGACACCCTGCTCTACGGCGCCGAGGTGAAGTTCTACTCCGCCCGCCTCCAGCTCACCCCGGACCTGGAGACGGCCCTGCCCAACTTCTTCGCCGCCGGCGACGGCGCGGGGGTCACAAGAGGATTGGCCCAGGCTGGGGCATCGGGGGTCCAGGCGGCGAGGGCGATTTGCGAGAGGCTGTAAGGCAGACCTGTAGGGGCGGATATCATCCGCCCGCATATACAGAGATATCTTTGTTGTAAGCCGCAAAGGAGAAGTACAGTATGAACACACAGGTCGATGAAGATGTAAAGAACATACAGAAACTACTCTCCCAAGGGAAGTATCAGGCGGTTTACGGCCAGTACGCCCCGGTGCTCCAGGACATGCTCTTTGTTCAGAGTTTTGAGGAGTGGCTGGATTTCATTCAGCGGGAGGGCACACTGGAGGAGGAGCCGCTGCGGCTGTATCTGTCGGCGTGGCGGGGCTCGTGCCTGCTGTTGGGCTGCTATGAGGGCGAAGCTGCCCCAAAAGTGCTGAGCTGGCTCAAGGGCAGGATTCCAGAAGAGTTGTTGGAAAAGCTGAGCGGTTTACCGCCCATTGTCATCGACGTGGATGAGCTGGACGGAACACTGGAAAAGCAGCTCGCCCCATATCAGGACCTTTTGACCCAAGCAGGATTTTCGTTCCATATTGACTTTGAGGATACCTACTGCGCGGGGGCCTATTTCCTGTGGGTTGGGATACAGTAAATCGTGAAAAGCCGGCCTGCGGCCGCCCCTATATGCGAAAGGAGTTTTTATGCGCCCTTGGTTCACCACCGAACAGCTTGCCCCTGGCACCTGGGCCATCAGCGAATACCGCCACTGGGAGGAGACGCACTGTTACCTCCTCACCGGCGCGGACCGCGCCCTGCTCATCGACACCGGGCTGGGGATTTGTAACATTTACGAGGAGGTCCGGCGGCTGACGGACAAGCCCGTCACCGCCATAGCCACCCACATCCACTGGGACCACATCGGCGGGCACAAATACTTCCCCGACTTCTACGCCCACGAAGCGGAGCTGCCTTGGCTCCAGGGGGAATTTCCCCTGTCCATGGAGACAGTCCGGGAGATGGTGCTGGACCGGTGTGAAGCGCCGGAGGGCTTTGACGCAACTACTTACCAGATGTTCCAGGGTACGCCCACCCGTATTTTAAAGGGCGGGGAGATGCTGGACCTGGGCGGGCGGGCTGTCCAAGTCCTCCACACGCCGGGCCACTCCCCAGGGCACCTGTGCTTCTGGGAGGAGGAGCGGGGCGCGCTGTACACCGGCGACCTGGTCTATCTGGACACCCTGTTCGCCTACTACCCCTCCACCGACCCGGAAGCCTATCTGGACTCCCTGGAGCTGGTTGCCGCCCTCCCGGCCCGTCGGGTGCTGCCCGCCCACCACTCCCTGAAGGTCCCGGCCGATACCCCGGCCCAGATGCGGGACGCCCTCCGGCAACTGAAAGCGGAGGGCAAGCTCCATCACGGCGCAGGCGTCTTCCAATATGAGGGCTGGGGCATCTGGCTCTAAGCATCTCACGACGGCCCTCCTGCAAAATCCCGAAGGGGCCGGCCAGAATCTTCCAGGCCGCCCTTCTCAGGGGGGGATTATTTTGTCACCCGCTATGCAGTTTTTTATCCACTTTTTCCACCGGACTTTCCACAGGCCTTTTCCCTGAGACGGCGGGATTTTCCACATTCTCCACAGAGTTTTCCACATCGGTTATGTCAACCTACCAATCCGAAATATGCACCATTTGGTTTCCATAATATCTGTCAAGGCTGAATATTTCACAAACTTTTCCATGACGTTTTTCGCAGGAAAAAGTGAAGCATCCGCCGTGCAGTGAAAGGATGTATTCCCTATGCCTCTCCCGTCTGATACCATCGCCGCCGTCTCCACCCCTCCCGGCCCGGGGGCTATCGGGATATTGAGATTGTCCGGGCCAGAGGCGGTCCCCATCGCGGAAAAATGCTTCAGGCCCTTGGGGCCCAGGGGGCTGCGGGACCATGGCCCCCGGACGCTGGTCTACGGCGACCTGCTGGACAGCGGGGGCCGGCCCATCGACCGGGTGCTGTGTACCTATAGCCTGGGACCTTCCAGCTACACCGGGGAGGACACGGCGGAATTTCAGTGTCACGGCTCCCCTATGGTTTTGGCTTTGGGGCTGGAATCCCTCTTCGCCGCCGGGACCCGCCAGGCCAAAGCTGGGGAGTTTACCCGTCGGGCCTTCCTTAACGGCCGGCTGGACCTGGCCCAGGCGGAGGCGGTGGGCGACCTCTTAGAGGCCCAGAGCCGGGAGGGGGCCCGCCACGCGGCGGGCCAGCTGGCTGGGGCGCTGTCCAAAAAGATCGGGGACATCTACTCCGCTCTGATAGACGTGATGGCCCACTTCCACGCCGTATTGGACTACCCCGACGAGGACATCGACCCCTTCCGCCTGGAGGCGCTGGACGCCGCCCTGTCCGCCCAGGAGGGGGAGCTGAATGCTTTACTGGCCTCCTGCGGCCGGGGGAAGCTGCTGCGGGAGGGGGTGCCCTGCGCTATCGTGGGCCGTCCCAATGCGGGCAAGTCCTCCCTGCTCAACGCTATGCTGGGCTGGGACCGGGCCATCGTCACCGACATCCCCGGCACCACCCGGGACACGGTGGAGGAGCGGTGCGAGCTGGGGGGCGTGCCCCTGCGGCTCATCGACACCGCCGGACTGCGGGACACGTCTGACCCGGTGGAAAAGCTGGGGGTGGAGCGCTCCCGAAAGGCCATGGAGGAGGCGGGGCTGATTTTGGTGCTCATCGACGCCTCCCGGCCCGCCGGGGGCGAGGACTTCGCCCTGCTCCATGAGGCCGTGGCCCTGGCCCCCACCATCCTGGTATGGACCAAGGGGGACCTGCCTGCC